>DAIMFM010000019.1:0-9694 GCA_036724585.1 Burkholderiaceae bacterium
GACCTGGTCACGCGCGACGAGCTCGAGGCCCATCGCGCCGTGGTCGAAGCGCTCGAGGCCCGCATCGCCGAGCTCGAGCGCGCGCTCGACGCGCGCGCCGCGGCCGGGACGGCGGCCGTGGCCGAGCCCGGCGAGCGCGACGCGCCCATCGGCCCGGTCTGAGCCCGCCAGGCTCCGGAGCCATGGGCGACGGCCGGCGCACCACCCATGTCGCTGGCGCTCGTCCATAGCCGGGCCCTCCTGGGCGCCCGGGCGCCGGCCGTCACGGTCGAGGTGCATGTCGCCAATGGCCTGCCGGCCTTCCATATCGTCGGCCTGCCCGCGGCCGCCGTGCGCGAGAGCCGCGAGCGCGTGCGTGCGGCGCTGCTCCACTGCGGCTTCGACTTCCCCAGCCGCCGCCTGACCGTCAATCTCGCGCCGGCGGACCTCCCCAAGGACTCCGGTCGCTTCGACCTGCCGATCGCGATCGGCATCCTGGTGGCCACCGGGCAGCTGCCGGCCGAGCGGGTCGCCGGCCACGAGCTCGTGGGCGAGCTCTCCCTCACCGGCACGTTGCGCCCCTCGCCGGGCCTGCTGGCGATCGCGCTCGGCCTGCGGGCCGACGCCACCGGTCGCTGCCTCGTCGCCCCCGCCAGCGATGCCGCGCAGGCGGCGGCGGTGCCCGGCATACGGGCGCTCGCCGCCGATTCCCTCGCGGGCGTATGCGCACACTTCCGCGGCGAGGCGCCGCTGGCGCAAGCCGTGGCCTGCGTGCCGGCCCGGGAGGATACGACGCCCGGGCAGCAGCCCGATTTCGCCGATGTGCTCGGCCAGGCGGCCGTGCGACGAGCCGCCGAGCTCGCGGCCGCGGGACGGCACAGCCTGCTGCTCGTCGGCCCGCCAGGCTCCGGCAAGTCCATGGTCGCGATCCGGCTGGCATCGATCCTGCCGCCGCTGGGCGAGGACGAAGCGCTCGAGACCGGCGCGATCGCGGCGCTGCGCGGCCTCTTCGATCCCGGCCGGCTGCACCGGCGGCCCTTTCGCAATCCCCATCACAGCGCATCGATGGTGGCGCTCGTGGGCGGCGGGAACCCGCCGCGGCCCGGCGAGGCGAGCCTCGCCCACCTCGGCGTCCTGTTCCTCGACGAACTGCCCGAGTTCGGCCGCGGGGCGCTCGAGGCGCTGCGCGAGCCGCTGGAGACGGGACGCATCGAGATCGCTCGCGCCGGCCACGCCATCTCGCTGCCGGCCGATTTCCAGCTGGTGGCGGCGATGAACCCCTGCCCTTGCGGCCAGTTCGGCTCGGCGGCCTGCCGCTGCAGCCCCGACCGGATACTGCACTACCAGCAGAGGGTCTCGGGTCCCGTCCTCGATCGCATCGACCTGCAGCTCACGGTCGCCCCCACCGACCAGGCCGCCCTGCTCGCCGGTACGCCGGCCGAGCCGAGCGCCGCCATCGCCCGCCGGGTGGCGCGCGCCTGGCGACGCCAGCTCGATCGCCAGGGCGGCCCCAACGCCCGGCTCGATGCCGCCGGCATCGCCCGCCATGCACCGCTCCCGGCCGACGCCCGCCGGCTGCTCGCCGACGCCGCCACTCGCCTGCGCCTCTCGGGCCGCGGCATGCACCGCATCCAGCGCATCGCCCGCACGATCGCCGACCTCGACGAAGCCGACACCATCTCCGTTCGGCATGTCGCCGAGGCCGTCGGCTACCGGCGCGCGCTCTTCCGCCCGGCCGGCGGTTCCCAGGACACCGGACGAACCGCATCGGCGCCGATGTTAGGATGACTGCCTTTCGGGGCCCGCTGCGGCCCCGTCGGCGGCCCCCGGTGCGAGCCGGCCCCGGCCGGTCCCGGCGGTCGATCGTGCCGCTTCGCACCGCCGGGCCCGTGCTCCCCACGGCCTCCCCCGGAATCGCCGGCCCCGGCAAGCGGGCCGGACACCACCCAACGCAAGCGACGCCACCCCTGGAACCCGAACAAGGAGAGCCCGCGGCATGAACACGCCAGAAATCGCCGAATGGTTCAGCGACCAGTTCGACACCTGGTCCAGCATCGTCATCGTCTTCCTCGTCATCCTGGCGGTGCTGGTGATCAACTTCGCCATCCGCAAGGGGCTCGACGCCTTCCTGCGCCGTTCGCACGCCGGCGACTCGGTGTGGCGCGATGCCTTCCTCGACGCCCTCGGGCCGCCCTTGCGCGGGATGGTGTGGATCGTCGGGCTCACGATCGCGGTCCGCTTCCTCGAGCACGAGGGCGAGCTCACCCTGCTCAGCCAGTTCTTCCCGCCGGCGCGCGACCTCGCCGTGATCGCCGTCATCACCTGGTTCCTGATCCGCTCGGTCCATCGCGTCGAGCGGGGCCTGTATGCGAGGGCCCAGGCGAAGGGCCGCACGCTCGACGTCACCGCCTCGGATGCGATCAGCAAGCTGGTGCGCGCCTCGATCGTCATCACGGCCGTGCTCGTCGCCCTGCAGACGCTGGGCTTCTCGATCTCGGGGATCCTCGCCTTCGGCGGCATCGGCGGCATCGCGATCGGCTTCGCCGCGCAGGGCCTGGTGGCCAACCTCTTCGGGGGGCTGACCATCTACGCGAGCCGGCCCTTCAACGTCGGCGAGTGGATCATCATGCCGGGCACCGAGGTCATGGGCGAGGTGCAGGAGATCGGCTGGCGCGCCACCAAGGTGATGGGCTTCGACCGGCGCCCCTTCTATGTCCCGAACGCGATGTTCAACACCGCGGTGCTGATCAACCATTCCCGGATGACCGCGCGGCGCATCCAGGAGCATGTGCAGATCCGCAACCGCGACATCGACAAGGTGCACGCCATCGTCGCCGACACCAACAAGATGCTTGCCGAGCACCCCGGCATCCAGCACGACTTCTTCGTGTTCAAC
The DNA here is from genome assembly GCA_036724585.1 of Burkholderiaceae bacterium. Lineage (GTDB taxonomy): Bacteria > Pseudomonadota > Gammaproteobacteria > Burkholderiales > Burkholderiaceae_E > JAMLIN01. The sequence continues at coordinate 2,876 of DAIMFM010000019.1, forward strand.
CTCGATACCTGCGGCGAGTTCTCCCTGAAGCTGCTGCTCTATGCCTTCACCGTGGGCACCGACTACAACGAGTTCATGGAAACGAAGGAGGACATCCTGCTGCGCATCGCCGACATCGTGCGCCGACACGGCGGCGAACTCGCGGTGCCCACCTCCACCGTGCATGTACCCGACGGCCTGGAGTTCCAGCCCCGTCCGTCGCCCGGCCGCCCCGATGCGTTCACGCAGGGCCTCATTCCCGATCCGCAGGCCGGCTGAAGCCGTCCCGCCCGAAGAGTCGTAAGCTTCATCCGCACCGACGCGAGAAAAGAGACAGACATGTCAGCACAGGACAATGCCGGCGCGCCGCTCGCCGGCCTCAAGGTAGTCGAACTCCATGCAATCGGGCCCGTGCCGTTCGCCGGCATGATGCTGGGCAACCTCGGCGCCGAGGTCCTGCGGGTCAGCCCGCCGTCCGATCCATCGCTCGGCATCGGCATCGACAACAAGTACGACGTCTTCAACAACCGCAAGACACCGAAGCACATCGACCTCAAGTCCGACGCCGGGCGCGCCGAGCTGCTCGAGCTGCTCGCCTCCGCCGACGTCATGACCGAGGGTTTCCGCCCCGGCGTGCTCGAGCGCCTCGGCCTGGCGCCGGCCGAGCTCGCCCGGACCCATCCGAAGCTCGTCATCGGCCGGCTCTCGGGCTGGGGCAACGAAGGCCCCTACGCCGCGCGCGCGGGCCACGACATCAACTACCTTGCGCTGTCGGGCATCCTCAACGCGATCGGCAAGGACGAGCCCATCGTCCCGCTCAACGTCGTCGCCGACTTCGGTGGCGGCGCGATGACGCTGCTGGTCGGCGTGCTCGCGAAACTGGTGCAGCGCTCGATCAGCGGCCGGGGCGGCGTCGCGTCGACCAGCATCCTCGCCGGCACGATCGGCCTGTCGCCGATGTTCCACGGCATGCTCGCCGCCGGTCGCTGGAACCTCGAGCGCTGCAACAACCTGCTCGACGGCAGGCTGCCCTTCTACCGCGTGTATCGCGCCCGCGATGGCCGCTTCGTCTCGGTGGGCGCGCTCGAAGCGAAGTTCTATGCCGAGCTCCTGCGCATGCTCGGCCTCGAGGGCGAGATCGACCCGGCCCGCCAGTTCGACGAAAGCACCTTCGATGCCACCATCGCCCGGTTCGCCGAGGCCTTCGCCACCCGGACCCGGGACGAATGGGCGGCCATCGCCGAGCAGTGCGATGCCTGCGTGGCCCCGGTCCTCGATTTCGTCGAGGCGGCGGCGCATCCCCACAATCGCGCCAACGGCTGGTTCGTGAGCGATCCCTTCCCGCATCCACGGCAGGTCATCGACTTCCCCGCCTGAAGCCGCGACGATACCGGCCCGGCCGCCCCGGCGGCCGGTGGTGTCGGCGCCGGGGTGATCCTCCCGGCGCAATCGCCCCTGCGGGAAACCCCAGCGCGGAGCAGCTGCGCGCCGGCTGGCCGTCCAGCCGCGGCGACACCCGCCACCCGACGAACACCGCGAGAGCCGCGGCCTCGAGCAGCGCCCAGACGAAGAGGGCGCGTCGAAAGCCCTGCGCATCGGCCACCGCGCCGGCGCTGGCGAAGTCCACGATCACGCCGAACAGCCATTGCACGACGAACACGCCGACGAACACCAGCAGGTTGAAGGCGGTGAAGGCGCGTCCGGTGAGCGCCTCCGGGAACGAGAGGCAGACGTACGACTGCGCCGGCACGTAGATCGTGGCGACGGCCCCGTAGGCCATCCAGAGCGCGACGGCGAGGTAGCCGTCGACGAAGGGAATCGTGAGGTGCAGGACGACCACGACGGCGGTGACGACCACCAGCAGTCGCGGCACTTCCCAGCCGGCGGCCGCGAGCCGCGGCAGCGCCCAGCCCACGCCGAGGAAGCCCAGCATCATCACGATGTTGAAGGCGAGCAGCGCCTGCGCCGCCGCGCCCGGCGACATGCCGAGCACCTCGGTGAACCAGGGCCCGGTCCAGAGGCTCTGGAAGGCGATGAAGGCGGACTGGGCGACCAGCGCGATCACGCCGAAGCGCCAGAGGTAGGGTTCGCCGAACACGACCAGGTAGCCGCGCCAGATCGATTCGTCCCCGGGCTGGCGCGCCACCGTCGGCTCGTCGGTCGGCAACAGGCGCAGGATGCCGATCGCCGCCACGACCAGCAGGACCGCCGCCCCCAGGAAGACGCCGCGCCAGCCCACCAGCGGCAGGGTGAGCCGCACCGGCACGGTCGCGGCGAGCGCGCCCAGGGAGCCGGCCACCAGCATCCAGGCCATCAGCGACTGCTGCAGCTGCGGCCGGAACCAGAAGCGATAGACCCGGACCGAGGCCATCAGGGCACCGGCGACCCCGGCGCCGATCAGCGCGCGGCCGATCCAGAGCATGGTGAACGAGTCGGCCAGCGCGAAGATCGTGCAGCCCAGCGCGGCGACCATCAGCAGGATGCCGTTGGTGCGGCGCGAACCGTAGCGATCGAGCCAGATGCCCAATGGCAGCTGCAGGGCGGCGAAGGCGAAGAAATAGGCGCTGGTCAGGCCGCCCAGCGCCGCGTTCGACAGGCCGAGGTCGGCCACGAGCTCGGGTGCGATGGCCGCGTTGACCGAACGCAGGCCATACGACAGCACATAGCCCGCGGCGAGCGCCGCGAAGACCCGCGCGGCCGCCGCCGGCGGCAGGATCCGGCTCATGGGGAGCGTCCGGTCACCGTTGCCGGATCGCGAACGATTCGAGGAAAGTGCGGGCCGCCTCCTCGTCCAGGGGATGGCCCATCGCGACCGCCTGCCAGGCGCGGTCGCCCCGGGCGACGAAGATCGCCCGCATGCCCGTGCCCGGGGCCGGGCGCTCGCCGCGCGCGACGATGGCGATCGCAGGCTGCAGTCCGACCCGCGCGCCGCCGTGATCGAGGATCGCCACGTCACGCTCGGTGCGCTCGATCGCGCTCGCCTCGATGTTGCGCAACATCCCCTCGGCCATCGCGGCGAGGATCCGTTCCCGGGTTGCCGGCGTGGCATCGGGCAGCGCCACCCAGGCGACGGTATAGGTTTCCTCTTCCACGCGCGCGCCCTGCATCGACATCTCGACGCGATGGCCGCCGAGTTCGACCTGGCGGCTCAGTTCGGCCGGCCGGGCGGGCAGGAGGATCTCGGCGCCCGAGTCAACGGAGCCGGCCTGGCGCCAGTTATAGTCGGGTGAACAAGCCGCCGCGGCGAGCGCCAGCACCGCTACACTGGCCGCTGGGAAGAACTTGCGCAGGAGCACAGCCACCATGATCTACGAATTCAAGTCGCGCCGTACCGGCACCGTGACGATGACGCAATCCGTGGCCGAGCGGCTGCTCGAGATCATGGGCAAGAGTCCCGGCCCCACCGGGATCATCACCGTCGAGCAGATTCCCGGCGCGATCGAGGCCATGGAACGCGCCGTGCGCCACGAGCCGCCGCCGCCGGCCGAGAGCGACGATCCGCATGAGAAGAACGACCCGAACATCTATGTTTCCCTCGGCCAGCGGACCTGGCCGCTGATCGACATGATGAAGGAAGCACACGCCAAGGGTGTCGATGTCACCTGGGGTGTGTAGGCAGCCAGTCGTACAGGCAGCCAGTCATTATAGGAACGACCCGCAAGGAGGGTGCATGCCCGGCACCGTGACGATCCGCTTCGCCGCCGACCGCGAGTTCCCGCTGCGGGTGACACAGCAGCCCGTCGATCGCGACGCCGCGGTCCGCTGGCTCGAGGACGAGTTCGTCCGCCTGGGCGCCGAACCGATGCGGCCGTCGGGCAAGGTGCTGCTTGCCGACCGCCTGCTGTCGATCGCGGCGGCCGCCGGCCCCGATGCCTTCGAGACCGACACCGAATGGGCCGCCAGGTACGCGGCCAATGCGATCGCCGCGATCGGCCACGATCTCGTCACGGTCGACCTCGAGGCCATGCGCGTGCGGTACTGAAGACGCGGTCGCCGCCGGCACCGCCCGCCTGCGGTAAGCTCGCCGCATGGATCACGGTTCGGCGGCACAGGCCCCTTCCTGGCGCGCCCCATGGCGCGACTTCGGTCCCGTCCACGCCGGAACCGGCCTGGCCGGGTTCGTGTTCGCCGCGACCGGACCGGTGGCGATCATCCTCGCGGTCTCGGCGCAGGGCGGCCTGGACGACACGCGGATCGCCTCCTGGATCTTCACCAGCTTCTTCGTCAACGGCCTGCTGACCATCGCCGCGAGCGCCTGGCTGCGCCTGCCCCTGGTGTTCTTCTGGACGATCCCGGGCACGGTGCTGATGGGTCCCGCGCTCGCGCATTTCAGCCACGCCGAGGTGCTGGGCGCCTGTCTCGCCACGGGGGTGCTCATGATCCTGCTCGGGGCGACCCGCCTGGTCGGGCGGATCACCCGGGCGATACCGATGCCCATCGTCATGGCGATGGTCGCCGGCGTCTTCCTCAAGTTCGGGACCGATCTCGTCATGGCGCTGCGCCAGGACGCCTGGATCGCCGCGCCCATGACGATCGTCTTCCTGGGCCTGTCCGCCCTTCCGGCGATCGCGCGGCGCGCGCCGCCGCTGCTCGTGGCGCTGGCGCTCGGGGTGGTCCTGATCCTCGCCGGGGGCGCGGCCGCTCCCGGCGCGGCCGCCGGCACCGCGCTGGCGCGTCCCCTCCTCATCATCCCCGAATTCCGGCTCGCGGCCATGGCGGAGCTCGTGGTCCCGCTCGCGGTGACCGTGATCGCCGTGCAGAACATGCAGGGCATCGCCGTGCTCGCCGCCGCCGGCCACCGGGTACCGGCCGATGCGACGACGCTGGCCTGCGGGGTCTGGACGGCGCTCGGTTCGCTGACCGGCGGCGCCCCCACGTGCCTGGCCGGTCCGACCAATGCCATCACCACCAGCGCGGGCGAGCGGCACCGGCACTACACCGCGGCGATCTTCACGGGGCTGCTGGCGGTGGGCTTCGGCCTGTTCGCGCCGCTGTTCACGCGCCTGCTGCTCGCCATGCCCGGGGCGTTCATCGCGACCCTCGCCGGCCTGGCGATGCTGCGGGTGCTGCAGGCGGCGTTCGTGACATCCTTCGGGGGGCGCTTCAGCCTCGGCGCGCTGGCAAGCCTGCTGGTCACCGTCTCGGGGGTGGCGATCGGCGGGATCGGCGCGGCATTCTGGGGTCTCGTCGCCGGCATCCTGGTATCGCTCGTGCTCGAGCGTCATGATTTCGCGGCAGGGCGGGCGAGCGCCTCGACGCCGGCCGCAGGGAGCAAAACGCAATGAACAGGCAGGTGGATCTCTTCGTGATCGGGGGCGGCTCGGGCGGCGTGCGCGCGGCCAGGATCGCCGCGGGCCATGGCGCGAAGGTCATGGTGGCCGAGGAATTCCGCTACGGCGGCACCTGCGTGATCCGGGGATGCGTGCCCAAGAAGCTGCTGGCGATCGCGAGCCGCTTCACCGACCTCTTCGAGGAAGCGCGCGGCTTCGGCTGGGACGTCGGCCCGACCTCCTTCGACTGGAGCCGCCTGCGCGAGGCGAAGGACCGCGAGATCACCCGGCTCGAGGGGATCTACCGGCGCAACCTGGAGGCGGCGGGCGTGGAGACGCTCGAATCGCGCGCCGTCATCGAGGGTCCCAACCGGGTCCGGCTGCTCGCCACCGGCGAGGCCATCGACGCCAGGCACATCCTCGTGGCCACCGGCGGCACGCCGTTCCGGCCGGCGATCGAAGGGGCCGAGCTCGCGATCACCAGCAACGAGGTCTTCGATCTCGAGACGCTGCCGGACGAGATGCTGATCGAGGGCGGCGGCTTCATCGCCCTCGAGTTCGCCTGCCTGCTGCAGCGCCTGGGCGTGAAGGTCACCGTCGTCTATCGCGGCGAGCAGATCCTGCGCGGATTCGACGACGACGTGCGCGAGCACCTCGCGCAGGCGATGCGCAAGGACGGCATCGAAGTGCTGGTACGCACGGAAGTGAAGGCGATCCGGCGCGACAACGGCCACCTCGTCGCCAGCCTGACGAACGGCACGACCCGGCGGGTCGGCCAGCTGATGCTCGCGACCGGCCGCGTGCCGGCGACCGCCGGCATCGGGCTCGAGGAGGCCGGCGTGACGCTGCGCGAGCGCGGGGCGATCGCGGTGGGCCCCAATTCGCGTACCAGCGTCGACTCGATCTGGGCGGTGGGCGACGTCACCGACCGCATGGCCCTGACGCCGGTGGCGATCCGCGAGGGGCACGCCTTCGCCGACACCGTCTTCGGCGACAAGCCCTGGGTCTGCGACCACGAGAACGTGCCCGCGGCGGTCTTCTCGACGCCCGAGATCGGCGTCGTCGGCTTGACCGAGACGGTCGCGCGCGAGCGCCATGGCGAGCTGCGCATCTACCGCACCAGCTTCCGGCCGATGCACGACACCTTCAGCGAGGAGCCCTCGCGCATGCTCATGAAGCTCGTCGTCGACGACGAGAGCGACCGCGTGCTGGGGGTACACATCGTCGGGCCCGAGGCCGCCGAGATGATCCAGCTCGTCGGCATCGCCGTGAAGATGGGCGCCACCAAGGCCCAGTTCGACGCCACGGTCGCGGTCCATCCGACCGCCGCCGAGGAACTTGTCACACTTCGCACGCCGGTTGCCTGACACAATCGACGCTGCGAGAACCGGGCGTCCGACCGGGCCGCTGGGGTGCCGAGCCTGCAAGATGCCGGGCCGTCCCCGGACTGATCGATCGATTGGCGTGCCGCGTCCCGTATGACACTCGTCCCCAAACCCCTTTCGGGAGAACCCATGCAGCGCGCCCGCTACCGACTCGTCACCCGGGCGGATTTCGACGGCCTGGTCTG
>DAIMFM010000019.1:9704-19721 GCA_036724585.1 Burkholderiaceae bacterium
CTTCGTCCACACCAAGGACATGCAGGATGGCCGCATCGAGCTGGGCGGCCGCGACATCACCGCCAACCTGCCATACGTCCCGGCGGCGCACCGCGTCTTCGACCACCACGCCTCCGAGTTCGAACGCAACATCGGCGATCGCGACAACCACGTCATCGACCCGGACGCGCCCTCGACGGCCCGCGTCATGTACGAGTACTTCGGGGGCGCCGAGCGCTTCCCCGGCATCAGCCAGGACCTGCTCGAGGCGGTCGACAAGGCCGACTCGGCCCGCTACGACCTCGACGACATCCTCGACCCGAGCGGCTGGACCCTGCTGAACTACCTGATGGACGCCCGCACCGGGCTCGGCCGCTTCCGGGAGTTCCGCATCTCCAACTACGCGCTGATGCTGCAGCTCGTCGACGCCTGCCGCAGCCTGTCGGTCCACCAGATCCTCGCCCTGCCCGATGTGCGCGAGCGCGTGGAGCTCTACGATTCGCACCGCGCGCAGGCCATCGCGCAGATCCGGCGCTGCGCGACGGTGCACGACAAGGTGGTGGTGCTCGACCTTCGCGGCGAAGAGACGATCTACGCGACCAATCGCTTCATGGTCTATGCGCTGTTCCCGCAGTGCACCCTGTCGATCCACCGGATCTGGGGCCTGCGCCGCCAGAACACCGTGCTCGCGATCGGCAAGTCGATCCTCGATCGCTCGGCCAGGGTGAGCGTGGGCTCGCTCTGCCTGCGCTACGGCGGCGGCGGCCATCCGGGCGCCGGCACCTGCCAGGTCGAGAACACCTGGGCGGACCGCATCACCGACGAGATCGTCGAGACGCTCGAGTCCTACGAGGCCACGCGCCTCGAGTTCGCCGGCAGCCGCACCGCAGACTGAGCGACCGGTTCGCGGGTCCCCCGGCGGGCGCCACTGCAGGCGCCCGTCGTCCTTTCCACGCCCCCGCGCGCGCCGCGTCGCAGGCCCTGCCCCCGTTCAGGCGTCGCCCAGCTGGTCGACGATGCGCTCGCAGAGCAGCGCGATCGCCGCGCGCAATGCCGGCGTCGCCGGGCGTCGCGCGCTCGAGACCAGCACGACGCGCACGGCCAGCGACGGATCGACGAAGGGGCGTGACACGAAGTGCGGGTCGTCGCCGAGCGTGCGCACGGTGCTGCCCGCCAGCACCGCCGAACCGGCGCCGTCGGCGACCAGCTCCAGGATCGCATTGACGCCGTCGGTCTCCAGGGCGATGCGTGGGGCGAGTCCGTGCAGCGCAAGACTGGAGTCGACCTGCATGCGCAGGGCGTTGGGCCGGCTCGGGATCACCAGCGGCCGTTGGGCCAGCTCGGCGAGCGCCACCGGTTCCCCGCGCGGGCCGGTATCGGCCGCGCCGCGGCGCTCGATCAGGTAGAGCCGCTCCTCGAGCAGCGGATGGAGCTCGAGATCCGGCGACGCGATCGGGTTGTACACGAGCGCGAGGTCGAGCCGGCCGTCGGCGATCGAGCCCAGCATGGTGATGGACAGGCCTTCGGCGATCGACAGCCCGACCGCGGGCATGGCCTCCCGGAACGCGCGAATGAGCGGTACCGCCAGCAGCTTGGAGAGCGTGGGCGGCAGGCCCAGGGCGATCCGTCCGACCGGCGCGCCCCGCGCCCGGTCGAGCTCCTGCGCGAGCCGCTCGACCTGGTGGAGGATGCCGCGACCATGCTCGAGCACCAGCCGTCCGGCGGCGGTGGCCGAGACGCCCCGGCCATTGCGCAGGAGCAGGCTCTGGCGGGCCTCCACCTCGAGGGCACGAACCTGGCGGCTGAGCGCCGGCTGGGCCACGCCGAGCGCCTGCGAGGCCCGGGTGAAGCTGCCGAGCTCGGCCACCCGGACGAAGTACTCGAGCTGGCGCAGGTTCATCGATCCGTCTCCTTGCGATTCCTCTGTTTGCATGGCTGCCGCTCCATTATGCCGAACCGGCATAACTGCTAGTCGTTGCGCCGCCCTTGTCCCGTTCGATGACGATCGCGGACAATGCCCTCATGCAGACCGCAATTCCGGCCCTGTTCATGCGCGGCGGCACCTCGCGCGGTCCCTTCTTCGCGGAAGCCGACCTGCCCGCCGATACCGAACTGCGCGACCGGGTGCTGCTCGCCGCCATGGGCTCGCCAGACCGTCGCCAGATCGACGGCCTGGGCGGCGCCAACCCGCTCACCAGCAAGGTCGGCATCGTGCGCGCCGGCAGCGCGCCCGGCGTGGGGCTCGACTTCCTCTTCGCCCAGGTGGTGGTCGACCGGGCCTTCGTCGACACGAAGCCCAACTGCGGCAACATGCTCGCCGCGGTCGTGCCCTATGCGCTCGAGACCGGGCTCGCCAGGCCGCAGGGCGAAACCACCACCATCCGCGTGCTGACCCGCAATACCGGCATGCAGTGCGACATCACCGTGCAGACGCCCGGCGGCCGGGTGCGCTACGACGGGGACGCGCGCATCGACGGGGTCCCGGGTACCGCCGCCCCGATCACGATCAACTTCCTCGACACCGCCGGCTCGGTCTGCTCGAGCCTGCTGCCGACGGGCCGGGTGCGCGACCGGATCGAGGGCGTCGACGTCACCTGCATCGACAACGGGATGCCGATGGTGATGATCCGGGCGGACGACCTGGGGCGCACCGGCTACGAGGAAGTCGCGGCCCTCGATGCCGACGCCGAGCTCAAGGCGCGGCTCGAGAAGCTGCGCCTTGCCTGCGGCGAGGCCATGGGGCTGGGCGACGTCACCGCCAACACCTATCCCAAGATGTGCCTGGTGGCGCCACCGCGCGCCGGCGGCAGCATCAGCACGCGCACCTTCATACCGCATGCGGTGCACGATGCGATCGGGGTGCTGCAGGCGGTCACGGTGGGCACCGCCGCGGTGCTCGAGGGCTCGGTCGCCCACGATGTCGCCGCACCCGCCGGCGGGCGCGTCCGCAAGGCCTCGGTCGAGCATCCCAGCGGCGAGTTCAGCGTCGAGCTCGAGCTCGACCCGGACGACCCGCAACGGGTCGTGCGCGCCGCCCTGCTGCGCACCGCGCGCCTCATCATGCGCGGGGAAGTGATGATCCCCGCCTCGGTCTGGAAGGGAACCCCGCGATGATCATCGACATCCATGGCCACTACACCACCGCGCCAGCCCCGCTGGAAGCCTGGCGCAAGCGCCAGGTCGCGGCGATCGGCAATCCGGGCGCGATGCCGAAGGCGGCCGAGCTCGTCATCACCGACGACGAGCTGCGCGAGTCCATCGAGAAGAACCAGCTCGCGAAGATGGTCGAGCGCGGCATCGACCTGACGGTGTTCTCGCCGCGGGCGAGCTTCATGGCCCATCACATCGGCGACTTCGAGGTCAGCGCCGCCTGGGCGGCGATCTGCAACGAGCTCTGCCACCGGGTCGCGACGCTCTTCCCCGACAACTTCATCGGCGCGGCGATGCTGCCGCAGTCGCCCGGCGTCGACCCGCGAAGCTGCATCCCGGAGCTCGAGCGCTGCATCCGCGACTACGGCTTCGTCGCGATCAACCTCAATCCGGACCCTTCCGGCGGGCACTGGCGCGAGCCGCCGCTGTCCGACCGCCACTGGTACCCGATCTACGAGAAGATGGTCGAGTACGACATCCCGGCGATGATCCATGTCAGCACGAGCTGCAATCCGTGCTTCCACACCACGGGCGCGCACTACCTGAATGCCGACACCACGGCGTTCATGCAATGCCTCGACTCCGACCTGTTCCGCGACTTCCCGACGCTGCGCTTCGTGATCCCGCACGGCGGCGGCGCGGTGCCCTATCACTGGGGGCGCTTTCGCGGCCTCGCCCAGGCGCTCGGCCATGACTCGATCGCCGAACGCCTGCTCGACAACATCTACTTCGATACCTGCGTCTATCACCAGCCGGGCATCGACCTGCTGGCGCGGGTGATACCGGTGAAGAACGTGCTCTTCGCCTCCGAGATGATCGGCGCGGTGCGCGGCATCGATCCCGAGACGGGCCATCATTTCGACGACACCCGGCGCTACGTCGATGCCACGCCCCACCTCACCGACGAGGAGCGCGCCATGGTGTTCGAGGGCAATGCGCGCAGGGTCTATCCGCGGCTCGACGCCGCCCTCGCCGCGCGCGGGCGCTAGGGCGCGGGCCAGGAGGAGACGCATGAGCACTGCCATGAACGAACTGGGCATCGTCCGGCGCAACATCGGGCGCGCCGATCCGGCGGACGTCGCGGCGCTCGGCCGGTACGGCGTCGCGACCATCCACGAGGCCATGGGCCGGGTCGGCCTGCTGGCGCCCACGATCCGCCCGGCGTACCCCGGGGCGCGCGCCTGCGGCAGCGCGCGCACGGTGCTGCTGCAGCCGGGCGACAACTGGATGCTGCACGTGGCGGCCGGGGAACTGCGCGAAGGCGACATCGTGGTGGCCGCCTGCACCACCGAGAGCGTCGATGGCTTCTTCGGCGAGCTGCTGGCCACCTCTTTTCGCGCCCACGGCGGCAAGGGCCTGGTCATCGACGGCGGTGTGCGCGATGTGCGCGAGCTCGCGCAGATGGACTTCCCGGTGTTCTCGCGGGCCATCAACGCCCGTGGCACCGTCAAGGAAACCCTGGGCTCCGTCAATGTCCCGGTGGTCTGCGCCGGCCAGCGGGTCGAGCCCGGCGACGTGATCGTGGCCGATGACGACGGCGTGGTGGTGGTGCCGCGCGCCATCGCGCGCCAGGTCGCCGAGGCGGCGCGCGCGCGCGAGGAGAACGAAGCGACCAAGCGCAGGCGGCTGGCGGCCGGCGAGCTCGGCCTCGACATCTACGACATGCGCGACAAGCTGGCCGCCCGGGGCCTGCGCTACATCGACTGAGGCACGCGATGTCGATGCCCGCAGCCACTTCGCCACGCGACTGGCGCATCGCCCTCGTCGGCTACGGCGAGGTCGGCCGGATCCTCGCCGAGGACCTGCGCGCCCAGGGCATCGAGGTCGGTGCCTGCGACACGAAGCTCGCCCAGGGCGGCGCGCCGGCCGAGGCCATGCGCGCGCATGCCGAGTCCCATGGCGTTCGCCTCGCCGATTCGCACGTCGCGGCGGTCGCGGATGCCGCGCTGGTGGTCTCGGCCGTCACCGCGAGCCAGACGCTCGCGGTGGCGCGCGCCTGCGCCCCCGGACTCTCGCCCGGCGCCTGGTTCCTCGATTTCAACTCGGCCTCGCCGGGCGCCAAGCAGGCCGCGGCGAGCCTGGTCGATGGCGCCGGCGCGCGCTATGTCGAGGGCGCCGTCATGACCTCGGTGCCGCCCCACCGGCTCCGCGTGCCCCTGCTGCTGGGGGGCGAACATGCCGCCCGCCTCGCGCCGCTGCTGCGCGAGATCGGCTTCGCCGCCGAGTTCGCGTCGCCGCGGCTCGGCGTCGCCTCGGCCACCAAGATGTGCCGCAGCATCATGATCAAGGGCCTCGAGGCGATGGTGATCGAGGCCTACACCACCGCGCGCGCCTATGGCGTCGAGGACGCCGTGCTCGCCTCGCTCGCCGAGACCTTCCCCGGCATCGACTGGGAGAAACAGGGCACCTACTTCTTCGGCCGGGTGATCCAGCACGGCCGCCGCCGCGCCGAGGAGGTCCGCGAAGTGGCGCAGACGGTGCGCGAGGCGGGCCTCGACCCCTGGTCGGCCGACGGCACCGCCCGCCGCCAGGCCTGGGTCGCGGATCTCGCCGACGGCGGCCTGTTCGGCGATCGCGCGGCGAGCCGCAGCGACTGGCGCATCGAGGCCGACCGCATCCTCGCGGCGATCCGCCAACCGAACCACCGGCCGGACGGCTGACGCCCGGCGCGCGCCACGAGACGACCCATGGACCCAGACTGGCTGCCCTTCCACCCGAACCCGTCCAGGCCGCGGTTCGTGCCGCCGCCCGGCGCCGTCGATGCCCACTGCCATGTGTTCGGGCCGGCGGACCGGTTCCCGTTCGCGCCGCAGCGCAAGTACACGCCGTGCGACGCCAGCCGCGAGCAGCTCTTCGCGCTGCGCGACTTCCTCGGCTTCGATCGCAACGTCATCGTGCAGGCGACCTGCCACGGCAACGACAACCGGGCCATGGTCGATGCACTGCGCCACTCCGACGGAAGGGCCCGCGGCGTCGCGTCGGTCGCGCCCGACGTCACCGATGCCGAGCTGCGCGACATGCACGATGCGGGCGTGCGCGGCACCCGCTTCAATTTCGTGCGTCGCCTGGTCGACGTCACCCCGCACGACGTGCTCGAGTCGATCGCGGCGCGCATCGCGCCCCTGGGCTGGCATGTGGTGGTGTACTTCGAGGCGGCCGACCTGCCCGGCCTGCTGGGCCTCTTCGATGCGATCCCGACGGACATCGTGGTCGACCACATGGGCCGGCCCGACGTGAGCGAGCCGGTCGACGGGCCCGGCTTCGAGCGTTTCGTGCGGCTGATGCAGGACAACCCCCGGGTATGGTCCAAGGTCAGCTGCCCGGAACGGCTCTCGAAGACGGGCCCCGACGGCTACGACGATGTCGTGCCCTTCGCGCGGCGTATCGTCGAGACCTTCCCGGACCGGGTGCTCTGGGGCACCGACTGGCCCCATCCCAACATGAAGTCGCACATGCCCGATGACGGCAAGCTCGTCGACTATGTGCCCCGCATCGCCACCACGCCCGAACTGCAGCGCAAGCTGCTGGTGGACAACCCGATGCGGCTCTACTGGAACTGAACCATGAAGGACTACCACGAGGCATTCCACGACATCCCCGGCACCACCGTGTTCGATGCGGTGCAATCGCGTCGCGGCTACCACCTCAACCAGTTCTGCATGTCGCTCATGAAGGCGGCCAACCGCGAGGCCTTCAAGGCGGACGAGGCCGGCTACCTCGCCGGCTTTCCCATGAGCGAGGCGCAGCGCGAGGCGGTACTGGCGCGCGACTACAACCGCATGATCGAACTCGGCGGCAACATCTACTTCCTCGCCAAGATCGGGGCGACCGACGGCTTCTCCTTCCAGAACCTCGCCTCGAAGATGACCGGCATGAGCGAGGAAGCCTATCGCGACATGATGCTGGCCGGCGGCCGTCCGCCGGCCGGCAACCGCAGCATCACTAGAGGCAACTAATGAAACGACCCCCACGCTCACTATCGCTCGCTGCCCCCCGAGGGGGCGCTCAGTGGCTTCGGGCGGCCGGGCGCCACTGAGATGGCCCGGATCAGCGCAGGCATCGCCTGCTCGCACGTACCCGCGATCGGCGCCGCGATCGACAACGGCCGTACCGGCGACGACTACTGGCGCCCGCTCTTCGCCGGCTTCGAGGCGAGCAAGGCCTGGTTCCGCGAGCACACGCCCGACGTGGTCATCCTCGTCTACAACGACCATGCGTCGGCCTTTTCGCTGGAGATGATCCCCACCTTCGCGATCGGCTGCGCCGACAGCTTCGCCCCCGCGGACGAAGGCTGGGGGCCGCGGCCGGTGCCCGTGGTGCAGGGCCATCCCGAACTCGCCTGGCACATCGCGCAGTCGACCATCCTCGACGAGTTCGACATGACCATCATCAACCGGATGGATGTCGACCACGGCCTGACCGTGCCGCTGTCGCTCATGTTCGGCCAGCCCGACGCCTGGCCGTGCCGGGTGATCCCGCTGGCGGTGAACGTGGTGCAGTACCCGCCGCCCACCGGCCGGCGCTGCCATGCGCTCGGCCGGGCGATCCGGCGCGCGGTGGAATCCTTCGACGAGGACCTCGATGTGCAGGTCTGGGGCACCGGCGGCATGTCGCACCAGCTGCAGGGGCCACGCGCCGGCCTGATCAACCGCGAGTTCGATACCGCCTTCCTCGACCGCCTCGTCGACGATCCGGCCGCGCTCGTCGCGATGCCCCATATCGAATACGTCCGCGAGGCCGGCTCGGAGGCGATAGAGCTGGTGATGTGGCTGGTCATGCGCGGCGCGCTCGACGATCGGGTGCGCGAATTGCGGCGCTTCTACCATGTCCCGGCGTCGAACACCGCGGTCGGCCACATCATCCTAGAGAACGACGGCGCCTCGCGCGCCGCGGGAGCCAAGCCATGAAAGTTTGCCTCGCCGGTGCCGGCGCCTTCGGCACCAAGCACCTCGATGCCATCGCGAACATCGAAGGCGTCGAGGTCGTATCCCTGGTCGGACGCACGCTCGAGCCGACGCGCAAGGTCGCCGAGAAGTACAGGATCGGCCATGCCACCACCGACCTTGCCGAGAGCCTCGCGCGCGACGACATCGATGCGGTCATCCTCGCCACGCCCACGCCGCTGCACGCGAGCCAGGCGCTCGCCTGCCTGAGCGCCGGCAAGCACGTCCAGGTCGAGATCCCGCTTGCCGACCGGCTCGCCGATGCCGAGGCGGTGGTCGAGCTCCAGCGCTCGACCGGCCTGGTGGCGATGTGCGGCCATACGCGTCGCTTCAATCCGAGCCACCAGTGGATCCATCGCCGGATCCAGGCCGGCGAGGTCGCGGTCCAGCAGATGGACGTGCAGACCTACTTCTTCCGGCGCAAGAACATCAATGCGCTGGGCCAGCCGCGATCCTGGACCGACCACCTGCTCTGGCACCACGCCGCGCACACCGTCGACCTCTTCGCCTGGCAGGCGGGGCCCATCGTCGATGCCCATGCCATGCAGGGCCCCATCCATCCCGAGCTCGGCATCGCGATGGACATGTCGATCCAGTTGCGCGCCGAATCGGGCGCCCTGTGCACCCTGTCGCTGTCGTTCAACAACGACGGCCCGCTGGGCACCTTCTTTCGCTACATCTGCGATACCGGCACCTGGATCGCGCGCTACGACGATCTCGTCACCGGCCGCGAGGAGCCGATCGATGTCTCGGGGCTCGATGTCTCGACCAACGGCATCGAGCTGCAGGACCGCGAGTTCTTCGCGGCCATCCGCGAGGGCCGCGAGCCGAACGCGAGCGTCGCCCAGGTGCTGCCCTGCTACCAGGTGCTCGACCGGCTCGAGCGCCAGCTCGCGGGGAACGACTGAAGCCTCGGGGAACGACTGAAGCCTCGGGGAACGACTGAAATCCCGGGGAACGACTGAAATCCCGGGGAACGACTGAAGCCCCCGGGGGCGGCAGGAGCGACCGCGCGCGACCGGCGCACCCGGCCATGGCTTCAGCCCTGGGTCTCCGGAAGTTCGAGGACGAGGCCGTCCGTGGCCGGCGAGGCGATGAGCTGGCAGGCGAGCCGGCTGTTGGGCCGGCGCTCGGCGGCGACGCACTCGAGCATCGCGTCCTCGCCCTCGGTGGGCGGTTCGAGCCCGGCGAGCCGCGCCGGCTCGACGTAGCAGTGGCAGGTGGCGCAGGCGCAGAAGCCGCCGCATTCGCCGATGATGCCGTCGATGTCGTTGGCCACGGCGCCGCGCATCAGGCTCCAGCCCTCGGGCACGTCGATGGCGACGGCCTCGCCGTCGGGTTGCAGGTAGGTGATTCGAGCCATTGCAGGAAAGTCCAGGAGATCCGGCCATGTTAACCGCAGCAGCGCGATCCCTCCCCGGCGCCCCCGGGCGCCGGACGGTGCCGAGCTTCGTGCTCTACGGCGAGACCGGCGCGCATCGTCCCGACCTGCTCCATGTCGAGACGCTGGCGGCACGCAGCCATCGCTATCGCTGGGTGATCGCGCCCCATACCCATCGCGGGCTGCACCAGCTGCTGTGGATCGAGGCGGGGCGCGCCCGCATCCGGCTCGACGAGCGCAGGTTCGGAATCGACGGGCCGGCGCTCGTGACGGTCCCGGCCGGCGTCGTCCATGGCTTCGCGTTCGCGCCCGACATCGAGGGCATGGTGATGACGATCGGTGCACGCCGGCTGCTCCGCGACATCGACGACGAGCCCGGTGGCGCCGACGCCGTGCCCATGGCGCTCTTCGATGCGCCGGCGGTGTCGCGGCCGGCCAGGGGCGAGGCCACGCGCCGCATCGCGAGCCTGGCGGCCGCGCTCGTGGCGCATGCCGGCCCTGCCGGCGAGGACGCCTCGCCGGTGCCGCGCTGGCTTGCGCGTTGCCTGCTGTGGAGCATTGCGA
>DAIMFM010000020.1:0-19555 GCA_036724585.1 Burkholderiaceae bacterium
TGGTGCTCGACACCCTGGGCCTGGGCAAGATCTCGGTCGGCCCGCCCTACTTCGAGGCGGTGTTCGTCCCGGTCATGGCGCCGGCGCTCTTCCTGATCGCGATCGGTCCGCTCGCGCGCTGGAAGCGCAGCGAACTGCCGCCGCTGGCCAGCCGCCTGCGCTGGGCCTTCGCCATCAGCGTGGTCGCGGCGCTGCTCGCCCCGGTGGCGGCGACCCTGGCCGGCGTCGACGGGCCGGCCTGGCGGCCGCTCACCAGCCTGGGCCTCGGCTTCGGCTTCTGGATCGCCGCCGGCGTCGCGATCGCGGTCTTCGACAGCCTGCGCACGCCCGGACAGCGGTTCTCGATCCGGCATGCGGCCCGTCGCGCCCGCATGCAGCCCCCGAGCGTCTGGGGCATGCACCTGGCCCATCTCGGGGTGGCGGTGTTCGTGTTCGGCGTCACGCTCGTGCAGAGCTACGAGGTCGGCACCGAACTGCGCGCCGAGGTCGGGCACACGATCGCCCTGGGCGACTACGAGCTGCGCTTCACGGGGCTCGACAAGATCACCGGGCCGAACTACGACTCGGATCGCGGCCACTTCGAGGTGCGCGACGCATCCGGGCGCCTGGTCGCCCAGCTGCATCCCGAGAAGCGCGTCTACCGCGCGAGCGGCCAGCCCATGACGGAAGCCGCGATCGACCGCAGCCTGCTGCGCGACATCTACGTCTCCATGGGCGAGCCGCTCGGCGGCACGGTCTGGGCCATCCGCGCCCACATCAAGCCCTTCGTCAACTGGATCTGGCTCGGCTGCGTCCTGATGGCCGCCGGCGGCTTCCTCGCGGTGGCCGACAAGCGCTACCGCCGTCGCGTCGCCCAGCGCGAGGCCCGCGCCGGCCTCGCCGTGCGGGCCTGACCGGATCCCGGCAAGATGCGAAGCCTGCGGTTCATCATCCCGTTGCTGCTGTTCGCGGCGGTCGGCGCGTTCCTCTACAAGGGCCTGTCGAAGGATCCCCGCAACATTCCCTCGCCGCTGATCGGCAAGCCGGCCCCGGCCTTCTCGCTGCCGGTGCTGGGCGGCGACGGCCAGGCGTGGGGGCCGCAGGACATGCGCGGCAAGGTCTGGCTGCTCAACGTCTGGGGCTCCTGGTGCGCGGCCTGCCAGATCGAGCACCCGCTGTTCAACCAGATCGCGCGCGAAGGTCGCCTCCCCCTGGTCGGCCTGGCCTGGAAGGACGACCCGGCCGCATCGGCGCGCTGGCTCGAGAAGCTCGGCAACCCGTACACGGTCGTCATCAGCGACCGGCAGGGCCGCACCGTCATCGACTACGGCGTCTACGGCGCCCCGGAGAGCTTCCTCATCGACAAGCGCGGGGTGATCCGCTACAAGCAGACCGGCCCGTTCTCGCCCGAGATCATCCGCGACACCCTGATGCCGCTCGTGCGCCAGCTCGAAGCCGAGCCCGGCGGCGCCTGAGGTGGCCATTCCCCCATGAGCGACGAGACCCCCTCCGCTCCCATCGACGAGGACCGGTACAAGGCGCTGGCCGAGGAGCTGCGCTGCCTCGTGTGCCAGAACCAGTCGCTCGCCGATTCCAGCGCCGAGCTCGCCGGCGACCTGCGCGACGAGGTCCGCGAGCAGATGGCGGACGGGCGCAGCGACGAGGAGATCAAGCAGTTCCTCGTCGCGCGCTACGGCGACTTCGTCCTCTTCCGGCCGCCGGTCAAGGAGACGACCTGGCCGCTCTGGGGCGGTCCGTTCGCGCTGCTCGCCGCCGGTGCCGGGGCATGGTGGCTGGTGCAGCGGCGCCAGCGCCTGGCCGGCGGCGACAGGCCCGGTCGACCGGCGGGCTCCCCGCAGGACGAAGGCAGGCCCGACGGCGACGGCGCCGCCCACGCCACCGGCAGCGCGGACGGGCTTGATGAGGCGGACGCCGCCGGGCGCGAGAAGGCGCGCCGCCTACTCGGCTGAAGCCGCGGCGCCGGGCCGGCGCGCCCGCCGCTCGTGCAGCACGAGCAGGCCGGCGATCGCGAGGTCGGCAAGCGCGAACGCCCCGGTGACGAGCCAGGTGCGAGACCAGCCACCGCTGGTCGCCGCCACCCAGGCCACCACCGGGGGCAGGAGCAACTGGCCCATGCCGGCCCCCTGCTGGACCAGTCCGACCGTGGTCGTCACCGCCTGGGGGCCGGGCGCATATCGCGGCACGCAGGCGAAGAGCGTCCCCGGGATGATGCCGGCCACCAGGCTGAGCAGCACCACCGCCGCATAGCGCGTCCAGAAGCCCACGCTCGAACCGAAGGCCAGCCATTCGCAGGCGATCATCACGATCGCCGTCAGCGCGATGAGCATGGGTGGCGAGGCGCCTCCGTGGAGCAGGCGGCCTGCGGTGATGTTGCCGAGCGCATTGACCGCCACGGCCACCGCGGTAAGGGCGCCCACCATGCCGGCGGCCATTCCCGCCTCCTCGTAGATCGTCGGCAGGAAGCCGAAGATGCTGATGAACTGCCCGGCGTAGAAGGCGAAGCACAGCGACAGCAGCCACGGGCCGGGCAGGCGGATCGTCGCCCGCAACAGCGGCCCGAGCGCCGCCGCCGGCGAGCTTCGCGAGCCGTCGGCCGGCACCCAGAGCAGGATCGCGGCCGCGCAGGCGAAGGAGACCAGCCCGGCGAGGACCCAGCTCGCCCGCCAGCCCCAGCTGGCGAGCAGCCACGGCATCGCGAACAGCGCCAGCGCGAAGCCGACCGGCATGTAGGCTCCCCACAGTCCCATCCAGCGGTTCATCGCCCGGGGACCGACCGCCCGGGCGATCAGCGACGGCCCGGGCAGCACGCTCATGATGAAGGCCACGCTCTCCACGGAGCGCCACGCCAGCGCCGCGGCCGGCGAAGCGGCGCCCGCGCCGGCGATGCTCGCGAGGCCGAGCAGCACGAGGCCGCAGGCCTGCGCCCGGCGCGGCCCGAAGCGATCGGCCAGCGCGCCGCCCACGATGCCGATCATGGCGCTGCCGAGCTGGAACAGGGCGACCAGGAAGCCGGCGGCGACCAGGTCCATCTGCAGGGACTCGCGGATGTCCGTCAGCGCCGGCGGCAGCTTGCCGACGTGCAATGCCGCCACCACGCCGGCGGCCAGTACCGGCAAGGCGGTCGCGGGCCGGCGCGCCGCCGCGCCTGGTTCCCGTGGCGACCCCGGATCTGGATGGGTGGCGGGCATCCCGCGGATTGTATGCGCCCGCCGTGCGACGCTGGTCAAGCCATCGCGACCCATCGTCGCCGGCGCGCATCGATTCGGCCGCCGGATGCGCTACATTGCTGCCCACCCGAACCGGGCAGCCCCGGACCACAACAACCCAGGAGATTTCGATGAACTTCAGACTGCTGTTTCCCATTGCCACCATCGGCGCGCTTGCCGGCTGCGTCGGCTCGATGCCGGTCCAGATGGGCGACAACAGCGCCAAGACGGTCGCGACCGGTTCCGCCGGCGGCGCGAGCTCGCACAACGCCAACACCCAGCTCGAGCGCTGCGATGCCACGCTCGGCACGCTGGCCGTGGTCGAGGACCAGTCGCAACCCTGGTACGGCCAGTTGCGCAGCTACAAGCTGGATTCGACGGTGCCGCTGATCCGCCTGCTGGTCCAGCAGTCCAACTGCTTCGTCGTCGTCGAGCGCGGCCGCGCGATGAACCAGATGCAGCAGGAGCGCGCCCTCGCCGATTCGGGCGAACTGCGCAAGGGCAGCCACTTCGAGCGTGGCCAGATGGTTGCGGCCGACTACAGCATGAGCCCGAGCATCACCTTCAACCAGAAGGACGCCGGCGGCATCGGCGGCGCGCTGTCCCGCATCTCGGGCTCGCTCGGCGTGCTGGGCTCGCTCGCCGGCGGCATGAAGTTCAGCGAGGCATCGACCATGCTCACCCTGGTCGACAACCGTTCCGGCGTCCAGCTGGCGGCGGCCGAGGGCAGCTCGTCGGCCACCGACTTCGACATCGTCGGCGGCCTGCTCGGCAGCCGGGGCGGCGGCGAGCTCGGCGGCTATACCAATACCGCCGAAGGCAAGGTGATCGCCGGTGCCTTCGCCGACTCGTACAACCAGCTCGTGCGCTCGGTCAAGTCGTACCAGGCGCAGTCGGTCCAGGGCGGACTGGGCACCGGCGGCCGGCTCGGCGTCCAGGGCGGCCGCTAGGCGGGTGCAGGACGGCGGCTTCCTCACATGAGGAAGCCCCAGGGGTCCTTGGTGTAGGCGGTCACGACGATGTACGCGACCGCCGTCATCGCCACCAGGAAGGCGATCGCGATGGCGGCCGGCCTGCGGGCGCGCTTGAGCGCCAGGCTGCCCGCCACGATGTAGACGAGCAGCCCCACGATCTTGGCGCGGATCCAGGCCGGCACGCCGGGCCAGGCGATGAGCACCATCGCGACCGCGCTCACGAGCAGCAGCGTGTCGATGATGTGCGGCAGGATGCGCACGAGGCGCGCCTGCAGCATCCGGGGCGCGGCGAAGCGCAGGCCGAAGCGCAGCAGGAAGCCGGCGACGCTCGCGACCACCATCGCGACATGCAGCGTCTTCCAGTCGAGATAGTCCAAGTCGGGCCCGCGGCGAATCCGGTCAGCGATGGGCGGCGAACACCCGGTGCCCGCGGCCGCCCGACTCGACGAGCAGGGTGTCGTAGGGATCCTTGCGGCCGCCGTACTCGGGGCCGTCCATGCCGGGCGAGCCGACTGGCATGCCCGGAACCGCGAGGCCCAGCGCCCGGGGCTTCTCGCGCAGCAGCCGGGCGACATCCCCGGCCGGGACATGGCCCTCGATGACATAGCCCGCCACTGCCGCGGTATGGCAGGAGCCGTAGCGGGCCGGCAGGCCCAGGCGAGCGCGTGCCGCGACGTTGCCGGTACCGTGGGTCTCGACCTCGAAGCCGGCCGCGCGCATATGCGCGATCCAGTCCTCGCAGCAGCCGCAGCTCGGCGATTTCCATACCTCGAGCCGATGCGGCCTGGCGGCGAGCACCGGGAATCCGGCCAGCAGTCCGATCCCGAGGGCGCCGGCAAGAACGCCACGCCGCGGACAGGAAACCGGTTTCGCCATGGACAATCCTCCTTGCATTACACACGGCCAATGATGCCATGGCGGCGACCCGCGATCGCGACGCCGGCCTTGCTACCATGCAACCGAAGGGCGCCGCCTGGCCGGCGGCCCCCCGCCCTTGCAGCAGGAGTTCCGCGTTGAGCAGCGAGCCTCCCTTCTTCGCACCGGCGCAGTTCGATGATCCCGCGGAGGCGCTGGCGCGCGCCCGGCTCATCTACGACACGAATGCCGCCTGGCTGCGCGAGGCGGTGCAACGCTTCGCCCGCGGCGACGACTTCCCGGCGCCGGTCCATGCCTACTATCCGTACGTCCGCCTGCGAACCACCTCGTTCGCGCGGGCGGTGTCCCGGCTCAGCTACGGCTTCGTCGCCGGGCCGGGCCAGTACGAGACCACCCTCACGCGCCCCGACCTCTTCGGGCCGTATTACCTGGAGCAGTTCCGCCTGCTGCTGGGGAACCATGCCGTGCCGCTCGAGATCGGCACCAGCCGGCAGGCGATCCCGCTGCAGTTCACGGCGCATGGTGGCGACCATCTCGAGGGCGAACTCGACATCGAGCGCCAGCACCTGCTTCGGGACGTGTTCGACCTGCCCGACCTGACGGCGATGGACGACGGCATCGCCAACGGGACCTTCGAGCCGCGCCCGGGCGCGCCGCATCCGCTCGCGTTGTTCAATGCGCCGCGCGTCGACTACTCGCTGCACCGCCTGCTGCACTACACCGGGACGAGCCCCGAGCATTTCCAGAACTTCATCCTGTTCACCAACTACCAGTTCTACCTCGACGAGTTCCACCGGATCGGCCATGCGCTGATGGCCGATCCGGCGGGCACGCACGGCTATGAGTGCTTCGTCGAGCCGGGCAACGGCGTGACCCGCCGCGCGGGCGCCGCCGGGCATGCGGTTCCGGGGGCGCCGCCGCCCCGCCTGCCCCAGATGCCGGCCTACCATCTCGTGCGCCCGGACCGCGCCGGCATCACGATGGTGAACATCGGCGTGGGCCCGTCCAGCGCCCGGACGATCACCGACCATATCGCGGTCCTGCGCCCGCATGCCTGGATCATGCTCGGCCATTGCGCGGGTCTGCGCACCACCCAGCTGCTCGGCGTCTACGTGCTCGCGCATGGCTACGTCCGCGTGGACCACGTACTCGACGAGGAGCTGCCGCTGTGGGTGCCGATCCCGGCGCTCGCCGAGGTCCAGGTGGCGCTCGAATCGGCGGTCGCCGACGTCACCGGGCTGCGCGAGCAGGAGCGCAAGCGCGTGATGCGCACCGGCACCGTCGCAAGCACCGGCAACAGGATCTGGGAACTGGCGCCGGCGCGCGGCGTCGCGAGCACGCCCGAACGCAGGTTCAGCCAGAGCCGGGCGATCGCCCTCGACATGGAGTCGGCGACGATCGCGGCCAACGGCTTCCGCTTCCGGGTACCCTACGGCACCCAGCTTTGCGTGAGCGACAAGCCGCTGCACGGGGAGATCAAGCTTCCCGGGATGGCCGACCGCTTCTATCGCGAGAGAATCGAGCAGCACCTGCGCATCGGGATCCGTGCCCTCGAACTGCCGCGCGAACAGGGCGTGGACCGGCTGCACAGCCGCAAGCTGCGCAGCTTCGCCGAAGTCGCCTTCCAGTAGGCCCGCCCCCCGGACAAGGAGCCCACCATGAACGTCGCAGACCTGGTCGCCATCGACATCCATACGCACGCCGAGGTCTCGACGCGCATCCTGCCCGACGAGGCCGAGGCCGAAGCCCTCGAGGCCCGGGGCAAGTATTTCCGCTACGAGGTCAAGCATCCGACCATCGCCCAGATGGCGGACTACTATCGCAGCCGCAAGATGGGCTTCGTGGTGTTCACGGTCGATCACGAACGCGGGATGGGCATCCGGCGCATCAGCAACGAGGAGGTCGCGGAATCGGCGCACGAGCACGCCGACGTGGCGATTCCCTTCGCCAGCATCGATCCGGCGCGGGGCAGGATGGGAGTGCGCGAGGCACGCCGGCTGATCGGCGAGTTCGGCGTGCGCGGCTTCAAGTTCCATCCGATCATCCAGGGCTTCTACCCGAACGACCATGACGCCTACCCGCTCTACGAGGTGATCGCGGAAGCGGGACTGCCCGCGATCTTCCACACGGGCCAGACCGGAATCGGCGCGGGCATGCGCGGCGGCGGCGGCCTGCGGCTGAAGTACGCCAACCCGCTGTACCTGGACGACGTCGCCGCAGACTTCCCGGAGATGCCGATCGTCATGGCGCATCCCGCGGTACCGTGGCAGGACGAGCAGCTTTCGGTGGCGCTGCACAAGCCGAACGTCTGGATCGACCTGTCCGGCTGGTCGCCCAAGTACTTCGAACCCAAGCTGGTCCAGTACGCCAACACGCTGCTCAAGGACCGGGTGCTTTTCGGCAGCGACAACCCCGTGATCCAGCCCGACCGCTGGCTGGCCGATTTCGAGAAGGCCGCATTCAAGCCGGAGGTCCGGCCCCTGATCCTCAAGCAGAACGCGGTGCGCCTGCTGGGGCTCGGCGGCGCGTCCTGAGGCGGCCGGCGGGAGGCAGCGCGCGCTAGTACGTCTCGAGGTGCAGGCGCCCGCGTTCGCGCAGTTCGGTGGCGAGCGCCTCGAAATCGATGCCGGCCTCGCGCGCGATGTCGCGCAGCGCCAGCACGACGCCGTCCTCCATGCTCTTGAGCCCGCAAACGTAGATGAAGGTATCCGGATCGGCCAGCAGGGGGCCGAGGTCGGCGGCACGTTCGCGCATCAGGTCCTGGACATAGCGGCGCGGCTGGCCGGCGGTGCGCGAGAACGCGAGATTGATGTCGATGAAGTCCTTCGGGAGGTTCATCAGCGGCCCGAAGTACGGCAGCTCCTCGCGGGTGCGCGCCCCGAAGAAGAGCATCAGCCGGCCCCCCTGGAACTTGCCGCTGGCGCGCAGGCGCCGGCGCCACTCCGTCATCGCCCGCATCGGCGCGCTGCCGGTGCCGGTGCAGATCATGACGATGTTCGACTTCGGGTGGTTGGGCATCAGGAAGGAAGCCCCGTAGGGCCCGATCACCTTGACCCGGTCGCCGACGGCAAGATCGCACAGGTAGTTGGAACACACCCCGACGACCGGTGCGCCCTGGTGGTCGACCGTGACCCGTTTCACGGTGAGCGAGAGGTTGTTGTAGCCCGGGCGCTCGCCGTTGCGCGGACTGGCCACGGAGTACTGGCGGGCGAAGTGCGGCTTGCCATGGGCATCGAGCCCCGGCGCGATGACGCCGATCGACTGGCCTTCAAGTACCGGAAAGGGCATGGTGCCGAAATCGAGCACGATGTGGTGGGTCTCGCTCTCGCGCCCCGCTTCGGTGATCCGGACGTTGCCCACCACGGTGGCTTCCGTGGGCGCCTTCGGGAGGTAGAGGTTGGTGAAGGCGTGCGCCGCCGACCACGGCGGCAGGCTCGCGCCGTACTCGGAGGCGACGATGCGCTGTTCGCCCGGTTCGGTGGCCGCGACCGGGGTCGCCCTGGGCGCCGGCGCCGAGGACGATGCGCCGTCCCCGGGTTCGATCTCGTCGAGGGGGACCTGCGCCGGGAGCTCGTCCCAGCCGAGTTGCTCCTCGACGGTATAGGCGCGCTCGCGCAGCATCTTGCGCCAGTTGTCGATCGCACCCGTCGGGCACGGTGGCACGCAGTCCATGCACAGGTTGCAGATGGACGGGTCGACGACGTAGTTGCGGTCGTCGTGGGTGATCGCCCCGATCGTGCAGGTCGACTCGCAGGTATTGCAGCGAATGCAGATCTCGGGGTCGATGAGGTGCTGGTCGATCACCTGCGAATCGACGAGTTCCTGTAGGGCTGCCATGGCTGCGACTTCTCGTGTGACTCCAGCGGGCCTTCAGTTGAAGCGGACGTACTCGAAATCGACGGGCTGGCGATTGATGCCGATCATGGGCGGGGCGATCCAGTTGGCGAACTTGCCCGGCTCGACCACCCGGCCCATCAGGGAGGCGACGAACTCGCGGTCCTCGGCGCTCGCCAGCCACTTGTCCTCATTCTCGCGCCATTGTGCCTCGCTCACCACCTCGCCGGCGGGCGAGACCCGGACGCCGGACAGGCCGCCGATGCGACGGTTGAAGGCCTTGTGCGGCACCTGGAGCCGGAACGGCAGCCCCGCCTTCTCGATCACCTTGTTCCAGCGCGATACGCCACCGATCGAATCCTTGATGAAGTCGTCGCGCAGCACTTCGTTGAGCGCGTTGAGCATCGGGACTTCCTTCTCGACCAGGGCGCCACCGGCGACCTCGAGCACCTTGTAGGTGTCGTTCTTGAGGATATGGTCGTCGGCGCGCTTGCCTTCCTCGAAGCGGCCCTTCAGTCCGGTGCTGTAGAAGATGGCCGCATTGCTCGACTGGTCGGCGCCGAAGAGGTCGATCGTCACCGAGAAATGGAAGTTCAGGTAGCGCTGGATCGTCGGCAGGTCGATGACACCGGCCGCACGCAGCCTTGCGGGGTCGTCGGTGCCGAGCTCGTTCATCACTTCGCAGGTGCGCTGGATGACGCGCGACACGCCCGATTCGCCCACGAACATGTGGTGGGCTTCCTCGGTCAGCATGAAGCGCGTGGTCCGGGCCAGCGGATCGAAGCCGGACTCGGCGAGCGCGCAGAGCTGGAACTTGCCGTCGCGATCGGTGAAGTACGTGAACATGAAGAACGACAGCCAGTCAGGGGTGCGCTCGTTGAAGGCGCCCAGGATCCGCGGGTTGTCGGCGTCGCCCGAGCGACGCTCGAGCAGCGCCTCGGCTTCCTCGCGGCCGTCGCGGCCGAAGTACCGGTGCAGCAGGTACACCATCGCCCACAGGTGCCGGCCTTCCTCGACGTTGACCTGGAACAGGTTGCGCAGGTCGTACATGCTCGGGGCGGTCATGCCCAGGTGGCGCTGCTGCTCGACCGAGGCCGGCTCCGTGTCGCCCTGCGTGACGATGATCCGGCGCAGGTTGGCGCGATGCTCGCCGGGCACGCTCTGCCACGCCGGCTCGCCGAGATGATCGCCGAAATGAATGCGGCGGCCCTCCTCGGCGGGATTGAGGAAGATGCCCCAGCGGTAGTCGGGCATCTTGACGTAGCCGAACTGCGCCCAGCCCTTGGGATCGACGCTGGTCGCGGTGCGCAGGTAGACATCGAAGCCGTGCGAGCCCTCGGGCCCCATGTCGCCCCACCACTGGAGGAAGTTGGGCTGCCACTGCTCCAGCGCGCGCTGCAGGGTCCGGTCCCCCGCGAGGTCGACGTTGTTGGGAATCCGTTCGCTGTAGTTGATCGAGCTCATCTGTGTCTCCTGGTATTCATACGCGATGGCGATCGAGGCGGGCCTTCTCGCCGGTGCCGTAGACCTTGAGGGCGCCGGCTTCGCCGACGGCATTGGGCCGGTTGAAGATCCAGTTCTGCCAGGCCGAGAGCCGGGCGAAGATCCGCGTCTCCATCGTTTCGGTGCCCGGGAACCTCAGGTTCGCCTCGAGGCCGGTCAGGGCGTCGGCCGACATCGCCGCGCGCTCCTCGATCGCGGTCCGAAGCTCGTCGTCCCAGTCGAGCGTATCCGGCGCGACCGTCACCAGGCCTGCCTCCAGCGCCTGTCCGGCGTCGAGCTCGACCCCGACCCGGGCCTGCAGCGCATCGAGCACCGCTGCGTCGTCATAAAAGCGGCGCGCCAGCCGCGACTGGCCGCTGACCATGGGGAACATGCCGAAGTTGGCCGGCGACAGCGCCAGGCACGGCGCCCGCTCGGGCTCGTCGGGCAGGTCCAGCATGTAGCTGCGATCGGCCGCGAAGGCCAGTTCGGCCAGCACGCCCGCGAAGCAGGAACCGGGTTCCACCAGCGCGAAGATCGAGCGCGACGAGACGTCGAGGCGCGCGAGCGTGCGGCGCAGCAGCCCGATCGTCTCGCGCACGAACCAGTGCGCGCGATGCGCCGCGAGCAGTTCGTCGACCGCGAGCACCGCCTGCGCCGAGCCCTCGGTGCGCAGCAGCCAGGTGCCGATATCCGTCTCGTTGGTGCGCATCGAGAGGATCGCGTCGTCGAGTTCGCGCGCCATGGCGAGCGGCCACCAGTCGGCCCCGGCCGCCTCGATGGCGGCGATGTCGGCCGGCTGTTCGCCCGTCGGCGCGACGATGGTGAAGCTCGCGGTGCGCTGCTCGCGATCGATCGCCACCCGGACATGGCGGTAGACGAGGGCATCCGGCTCGTCGCGGCGCTCCAGGGGCGCAAGCGCGATGCCACGCGCCTGCGCCGGCCGGTCGCTCGTCGCCGCGAGCGCGGCGGCGCGCTCGGCCACCGCCTGCGTGAACACGCCGGGCCTGGCGAGCGTATCGACCAGGCGCCAGTCGAGGGCGCGCTGTCCCCGCACGCCTTCGGCGGTGGTGCAGAACACATCGGCCAGGTCGTGGCGCACGCGGCGCTTGTCGGTCAGGCGCGTCAGCCCGCCGGTACCGGGCAACACCCCGAGCAGCGGCACCTCGGGCAGCGACACCGACGAGGAACGATCATCGATCAGCAGGATCTCGTCGCAGGCGAGCGCGAGTTCGTAGCCGCCGCCGGCGCAGGCGCCGTTGAGCGCGGCCAGGAAGCGCAGGCCCGAATGCCGGCTGGAATCCTCGATGCCGTTGCGCGTCTCGTTGGTGAACTTGCAGAAATTGACCTTCCAGGCGTGGCTGGAGCTGCCGAGCATGAAGATGTTCGCGCCCGAGCAGAACATCCGCTCCTTGAGGCTCGTCATCACCACGCAACGCACCTCCGGATGCTCGAAGCGGATCCGGTCCAGGGCGTCGCGCAGCTCGATGTCCACGCCGAGGTCGTAGCTGTTGAGCTTGAGCTTGTAGCCCGGGCGCAGCCCGCCGTCCTCGTCGACGTCGAGGGCCAGCGTGGCGATGGGTCCGTCGAAGGAAAGTCGCCAGTGTCGATAGCGGGCGGGCTCGGTCCGGTAGTCGACCCGTTCCGGCGTCGTGACTGCGGGTCGGGTGGCTTCCAGGGTTGCGGACATGGACGTCTCCGTCTGGGGCGGCTTGCCGGCACGATGGGTCAATGAACTATAGTGCCGCTCTTCGAGATTAAATGCATCATAATTCCTGTACTCGGCCATGTCAAGCCAAGGGGCGGATTCGCCGGCCGGTGGCGGCCCCCAGGGCGGCCCCCCAGGGCGGCCCATCGCCGCCGGGCGGCACCCTCTTCAAATGCCCAGTTTTGCCCGCAGGCGCCGCGACAGCGCACGGTAGGCGGCGTCGAGCGAGGCACCGCTGGTGTTGAAGCTCAGGTCGGCCTTGGCATAGAAGGGGGTGCGGCCCGCCAGGATGCGGCGCAGGTCGTCCATGGCCTCACGGCTGGCGGCCATCGGACGCAGGTCCCCCTGGGCCGCCACGCGCTGCATGTGGTCCTCGGGATCGGCCTGCAGCCAGACCGTGAAGCAGTGGGCGAGCAGGAGGTTGAAGTTGGCCGGATCGGAGACGAGCCCGCCGGGCGTGGCGATCACGGCTTCCGGATAGATCTGGATCGACTCCTCGAGCGCTCGCAACTCGTATCGCCGATAGGCGCTCGTGCCGTAGAGGGCATGGATCTCGCCGATCGAGCAGCCCGCGAACTTCTCGATCTCCGCGGAGAGCTCGACGAAGGGATAGCCGAGTTCCGTCGCCAGCAGCCGGCCCAGGGCGGTCTTGCCCGCGCCGCGCAGGCCGATCAGCGCGATGCGACCGGTGCGGCCCGGCGACTCGCCGCCGGTGCCAAAGAGGCGTCCGAGCGCGATGCGCGCCTGGCGCAGTTCCGGCTCCGCGCGCCCCTCGAGCAGCTCGCGGATCAGCAGCCACTCGGGCGACGAGGTCGTGATGTCCCCGAGGAGTTCGGCGAGCGAGCATTCCAGCGCCCGGGCGACCTGGATGAGCACCAGGATCGAGGCATTGCCGGTGCCGTACTCGAGATTGGCGAGATGGCGCTCGGAAACGCCCGCGACGGCCGATACGGCCTTGCGCGTGAGTCCCCGCCGCGCCCGCAGGCTGCGCACCCGTTCGCCCAGCGCGCACAGGAACAGGTTGCGATCCGCGGTGGCGGAACGGCCGGCCGCTTCGTCGGGCCCCGGTGCCCCGAGCCCGATACCATCGCTGCGATCGACCGGTCCGTCGGCCCGGCCCGCCTGTGGGCGTTGTCTCTCCACCGGCTCCTTCCCGCGAAGCTCCTCGGATAACCGAGAAAATGCAATATAGTGCTTGACTGAAGCGAACCTCCGCCGTATGGTGCTTTCGTCAGTGGCGCGCTTGAAGAATACTTCCGGTTTGAACAATACTGCACAATTCCGGCGGCTTCAAGATATCCCGACCAGGAGGAGGCAGCGGTGAGCGCACATACAGAACCCGGCACGGCTGGCGAACCCTTCAATTACGCGGCGCATCTCTTCGGGATCAATGCCGCGCGCGCTGACAAGATCG
This sequence comes from Burkholderiaceae bacterium, assembly GCA_036724585.1. Lineage (GTDB taxonomy): Bacteria > Pseudomonadota > Gammaproteobacteria > Burkholderiales > Burkholderiaceae_E > JAMLIN01. Next base: position 13,495 of record DAIMFM010000020.1, read on the forward strand.
CCTACATCGACGACCGGGGGAGCCTGCGCTATGGTGAACTCGCGGAACGCGCGCGGCGTTTCGCCGGGGCCCTGCTGGCGGCCGGCCTGCGCCGCGAAGAGCGCATCCTCCTCCTCGCCCATGACACGGTCGACTGGCCGGTGGCCTTCCTGGGCGCCATGTACGCCGGGATCGTGCCGGTCGCCCTGAACACCCTGCTCACCGCCGCCGACTACGCCTACGTGCTCGGCCACAGCCGGGCCCGCGCGGCGATCGTTTCCGCGCCCCTGGTACCGGTCCTCACCGAGGCCATGGGGCGCGGTCCGCATGCGCTCGACATGCTCGTGGTGACAGGTGCGGATGCGCCCGGCCCGGTCGCCGGACTGGCGGGCGGCACCCATGGCTTCGGGGCCTTCCTCGACGCCGGCGAGCCGCTCGCCGAACCCGCCGGCACCTGCGGCGACAGCATGGGCTTCTGGGTGTACTCGTCCGGCTCCACCGGCCGTCCCAAGGGCACGGTCCACTGCCATGGCAGCCCCTGGTGGACTTCCGAGCTCTATGGCAAGCCGATCCTCGGCCTGCGCGAGGACGACATCTGCTTCTCGGCGGCCAAGCTCTTCTTCGCCTACGGCATGGGCAATGCGCTCTACTTTCCGCTCGCGGTCGGCGCGTCCGTCGTCCTCATGGCCGAGCGGCCCACGCCCGAGGCGGTCTTCAAGCGCTGGCTCGAGCATCGTCCGACCCTCTTCTTCGGCGCGCCGACGGGCTATGCGGGCATGCTCGCCTCGCCTTCGCTGCCCGCCCGGGACCAGGTCGCGCTGCGCCTGTGCTCCTCGGCCGGCGAGGCGCTGCCCGCCGAGATCGGGGCACGTTTCACCCGCCACTACGGCTGCGAGATCATCGACGGCATCGGTTCGTCCGAGATGCTGCACATCTTCCTGTCCAACCGTCCCGGCGACGTGCGCTACGGCACTACCGGCCGCCCGGTCCCCGGCTACGATATCGACCTGCGCGACGAGCAGGGCCGGCCGGTGCCCGACGGCGAGGTCGGCGACCTCTACATCCGCGGCCCGAGCTCCGCGCTGATGTACTGGGAGAACCGCGAGAAGTCCCGCGAGACCTTCATCGGCGCCTGGACACGCAGCGGCGACAAGTACTCGCGCGACGCCGATGGCTACTACACCTATGCCGGTCGCAGCGACGACATGCTGAAGGTGAGCGGCCAGTACGTCTCGCCCTTCGAGGTGGAGGCCACTCTGGTCCAGCACGAGGCGGTGCTCGAGGCGGCGGTGATCGGCACCGAGGACGAGAACGGCCTGACGCGCAGCAAGGCCTTCGTGGTGCTGAAGGCGGGGCAGGCCGGCAACGACGCGCTCGCGGCCGAGCTGCAGTCCTTCGTCAAGCAGCGGCTGGCGCCGCACAAGTACCCGCGCGCGGTCGAGTTCATCGCCGAGCTCCCCAAGACCGCGACCGGCAAGATCCAGCGTTTCCGACTCCGCGACCGCGAACGCGAGCGCGGCGCACACTGAGGCCCCTGGACCGTCCCCGGGGCACGCCGAGCTCCGGCAGAATCCCGACAATCATCGTCACGAGGAGACCCGCATGATCCGCAAGACATTCCGCCTCGCCGTCGGCGTCGCCGCCATCGCACTGCTGCCGGGGCTCGCCCACGCCCAGGACAAACTGCGCGTCGGGCTGATGCTGCCCTACTCCGGCACCTACGCCCAGCTCGGCGAAGCGATCGAGAACGGCTTTCGCCTGTACGTCGAGCAGCACGGCGGCAAGCTCGGCGGCCGCGAGATCGAGTACGTGAAGGTCGATGACGAGTCGGCGCCACCGAAGGCGGCCGACAACATGAACAAGCTCGTCAAGCGCGACAACGTCGACGTCGTCATCGGCACGGTGCACTCCGGGGTCGCGATGGGCATGGCGCGCATCGCCAAGCAGACGGGCACGCTGATGATCGACCCCAACGCCGGCGCCGATGCGGTCACCGGGCCGATGTGCGCCAAGAACATCTTCCGCAGCTCGTTCTCGAACTGGCAGCCGGGCTACGCCACCGGCGAGGCGCTCGCCAAGACCGGCGCGAAGAACGTGGTCACCATCACGTGGAAGTACGCCGCGGGCGACGAATCGGTCGGCGGCTTCACCGAAGCCTTCGAGAAGGGCGGCGGCAAGGTGATCGAGAACCTGACGGTGCCCTTCCCCAACGTCGAGTTCCAGGCGCTGCTCACCCGCATCGCCTCGCTCAAGCCCGATGCGGTCTACACCTTCTTCGCCGGCGGCGGCGCGGTGAAGTTCGTGAAGGACTACAAGGCCGCCGGCCTGGATTCGATCCCGCTCTACGGTGCCGGCTTCCTCACCGAGGGCACCACCAAGGCGCAGGGCGAGGCGGCCGAAGGCGTCATCACCGCGATGCACTACGCCGACAACCTGGACAACGCCACCGACAAGGCCTTCCGGCTGGCCTACGCCAAGGCCTACAAGCTGCAGCCCGATGTGTACGCGGTGCAGGGCTACGATGCGGCGCAGATCCTCGCCACCGGCCTGGCGGCCACGAACGGTGACGCGACCCGGATCGACGCCTTTCGCGAGGCGGTCCTGAAGGCGAAGTTCGACAGCCCGCGCGGGATGTTCACGATGTCGGACTCGCACAACCCGGTGCAGGACTACTACCTGCGCAAGGTGACCAATGGCGAGAACACCGTCATCGGCATCGCGTCGAAAGCGCTCGCCGACCCGGGCCGCGGCTGCAAGATGTAGGACGGGGCCGACCAGCTCCCGATGGATCTCGCCACTTTCCTGGTCCAGTGCCTGAACTCGATCCAGTTCGGCCTGCTGCTGTTCCTGGTCGCCTCCGGGCTGACGCTCATCTTCGGCATCATGGGCGTCATCAACCTGGCGCACGGCAGCTTCTACATGATCGGCGCCTACATGGCCTACGGCCTGGCGCCGGTCGTGGCGGGATCCGTGGGCGGCGGCTTCTTCACGACGCTCGCCTTCGGGCTCGTGCTCTCGGTGTTGGTCGGCTACCTGCTGGAATGGGCGTTCTTTAGCTATCTTTATGAGCGCGAGCACCTGCAGCAGGTGCTCATGACCTACGGCCTGATCCTGGTCTTCGACGAACTGCGCAGCATCATCGTCGACGACGACGTCCACGGCGTGCCGCCGCCGGAATGGCTCGCCGGCAGCATCCCCCTCGGCGAGCTTATGAGCTACCCGGTCTATCGCCTGTTCATCTCGGGCGTGTGCATCCTGCTCGCCATCGGGATGTACTTCGTGTTCACCCGGACCCGGCTCGGCATGATGATCCGCGCCGGCAGCACCAATCGCGAGATGGTCCAGTCCCTCGGGATCGACATCAAGATCCTCTACCGCTTCGTGTTCGCCGCCGGCGTCGCCCTCGCGGCGCTGGCGGGAATGATCGCGGCGCCCGTCTCGAGCGTCTACCCGGGCATGGGCGAGCAGGTGCTGATCATCTGCTTCGTGGTCGTCGTGATCGGCGGCATCGGTTCGGTGCGTGGCGCCCTGCTCGCCGCGCTGCTGATCGGCGCGGTCGACACCTTCGGCAAGGTGCTGCTGCCCGGGGCGGCCGGCGTGCTGGTCTACGTCCTGATGGCGGCCATCCTCCTGTGGAAGCCCGCCGGGCTGTTCCGGGCCGGCTGATGGAGGTCTCCCGCCCCGCCGTGGCCCTGTGCCTCGCCGCGCTCGCCGGGCTCGTCGCCTACCCGCTGTTCGCGAGCGAATTCGGCGTCGACCTCACGACCAAGGTCCTGATCTACGCGATCCTCGCGCTCTCGCTCGAGCTGCTCGTCGGCCAGACCGGGCTCGTCTGCTTCGGGCAGGCGGCCTTCTTCGGCATCGCCGCCTATGCCGCCGTGCGCTTTTCGCCCGAGTACGAAGCGGCGGCCGTCTGGTGGCTCCTGCCGGCCTCGGTGGCGGCCGCCGCGCTCTTCGCCCTGCTGGTGGGGGCGCTGTCGCTGCGCACCCGCGGGGTCTACTTCATCATGGTCACCCTCGCCTTCTCGCAGATGGCCTACTACGTCATCCACGACACGCCGGGCGGGGGCGGCACCGACGGCATCTACCTCAACGTCCTGCCCAGCGTCCCGTTCGGCTCGACGCAGGCGCTCGACCTCGCCGACCCACTCCACTTTTACTACGTCGTGCTCGCCGCGATGGTGGCCTGCTTCTGCCTGCTCGCGCTGGTGCTGCGCTCGCGCTTCGGGCGCGCGCTCGCCGGCATCCGCGCCAACGAGCAGCGGATGCGCGCCGCGGGCTTCTCCACCTACCCCTACCAGCTCGCCGCCTTCGTCCTCTCGGGCGCGATCGCCGGCATCGCCGGCTTCCTGTTCGCGGTCAAGGACGGCTTCGTCAATCCGGAACTGCTGTCCTGGCACCTGTCGGGGGCGGCGCTCGTGATGATCATCCTCGGCGGCCTCGGCCACCTGCGCGGAGCCGTGATCGGCGCCTTCGCGCTCAGCCTGCTCGAGGAGCTGTTCCAGTCGCGCGACCTCATGGGCAGCTTCTCGGACCACTGGCACCTCGGCTTCGGCGCATCGATCATCGCCTGCGTCGCCCTGCTGCCGCGCGGCCTGATCGGCCTGCCGCGCATGCTGCGCGCCCGGCTGCTGGGCGCGCGCCAGGCGGGATCGCCATGAGCGCGGCCGGCGACATCCTGCTGGCCGGCCGCGGCATCCGTCGTGTCTGGGGCGGCCTCGTGGCGCTCGACGACGTCTCCATCGAGATCCGCCGGGGTGAAGTGCATGCGCTGATCGGCACCAACGGCGCCGGCAAGTCGACCCTGGTGAACATCCTCGCCGGCGAGATCCCGCCATCGGCGGGCCGGGTCGAACTGCTGGGCCAGGACGTCGGCGCCTGGTCGCAGCCGCGCCGCGCGCGCGCCGGACTGGCCCGCAGCTACCAGCGCACCACCATCTTCCCCGAATTCAGCGTGCTCGAGAACTGCCGGCTCTGTGCCCAGGCGAGGCATCCCCGGCCCTGGGCGGTCTGGTCGCCGGCCGCGCGCTGCGAGACCAGCCTGGCGGCGGCGCGGCGCGCCGCCGAACGCGTCGGGCTGGGCGAGCAACTCGATCGGCCGGCCGGCCTGCTCTCGCATGGCGGCCGCCGGCAGCTCGAGATCGGCATGTGCCTCGCGACCGCACCCCAGGTGCTGCTGCTCGACGAACCGCTCGCCGGCATGGGCGCCGAGGAAACCGACCGGATGCTCGACCTGATCGCGGAACTGCGTGCGAGCCACGCCATCCTGCTGGTCGAGCACGACATGGATGCGGTGTTCCGGATCGCGGACCGGATCACCGTGATGGTCAACGGCCAGGTGATCGCCTCCGGCCTGCCCGATGCGATCCGCGACAACCGCGAAGTGCAGACCGCCTATCTCGGGGAACAGGCATGAGCGGAACCGCCGATGCCTTCCTCGAGGCGCGCGACATCCACGCCTGGTACGGCAGCAGCCATGTCCTGCACGGCGTCGACCTGCGGATCGAACGGGGCCGCACCGTGGGCCTGCTCGGGCGCAACGGCATGGGCAAGTCCACCCTGATCCGCAGCCTGCTGGGCCATGTCGCGCAGCGTTCCGGCCGGATACTGGTGCGCGGGCGCGACCTCTCGAACGCACGCCCGCACCAGGTCGCGCGCTGCGGGGTCGGCTACGTGCCCGAGGGCCGCGGCGTCTTCCCGAACCTGTCGGTGCGCGAGAACCTGGTCATGGCCGCCCGCCGCGGCGTCGACGGACGCCACGACTGGCCGCTCGATCGGGTACTGGCCACCTTTCCGCGCCTCGCGGAGCGCATCGACCACCCGGGGGGACAGCTCTCGGGCGGCGAGCAGCAGATGCTGTCGATCGGCCGGGCGCTGATGACCCATCCCGACCTGGTCATCCTCGACGAGGCGACCGAAGGCCTCGCGCCGCTCATCGTGCAGGAGATCTGGCGGGTGGGCGAGACGATACGGGCGGACGGCATCGCCGCCCTCATCGTGGACCGGGACTACCGCCGGGTGGCGGCCCATGCCGACGAGATCGTCGTGCTGCGCAAGGGGCAGGTCGCGCTCGCCGGCCCGG
>DAIMFM010000021.1:0-1715 GCA_036724585.1 Burkholderiaceae bacterium
ACGCCCAGCTCGTTGACCGCGCCGAAGCGGTTCTTGAACGCGCGCACCAGCCGGTACGAGGAGTGCGTATCGCCCTCGAAGTACAGCACCGTGTCGACGATGTGCTCGAGCACCCGCGGCCCGGCCAGCGTTCCTTCCTTGGTCACGTGGCCGATCATGACGATCGCGACCCCGCTTGCCTTGGACAGCCGGGTGAGCTGCGAGGCGCATTCGCGCACCTGCGCCACGGAACCCGGTGCGGACTGCAGTTCGGCCGAATACACGGTCTGGATCGAGTCGACCACGACGAGTGCCGGCCGGCGTCGCTCGATCTCGCCGATGATCCGCTCGAGGGCCGTCTCCGCCATGAGCGGGGCCTTCGAGGACTCGAGGCCGAGTCGGCGCGCCCGCAGCGCGATCTGCGATGCGGATTCCTCGCCGCTGGCATAGAGCACCTCGTGCTCGCGCGCCATGTGCGCGAGCGCCTGCAGCAGCAGGGTCGACTTGCCGATGCCGGGATCCCCGCCGATGAGGACGACCGAGCCCTCGACCAGGCCGCCGCCGAGGACGCGATCGAACTCCTCGCTGCCGGTCGACATGCGGCTGACGTCCTCGGCGGTGACATCGGCGATCTCGACGACGGGCTGCGCCGGGGCGATCGACTGGAAGCGCCGGCCGGCGCCCCGGGGTTCGGTGATCGTCTCCTCGAGGGTGTTCCACTCGCCGCAGCCCGGACACTGGCCCTGCCACTTGGCGGTGGCGCCACCACAGGCGGTGCAGACGTACTGGACCTTCGCGCGCGCCATCAGCCCCGGGCCACGGCGGCGTTCGGGCCCGGCGGACGCTCGGGGGCCGGCGCGTCGTCCACGCGGATCGGCACCCGGGGAGCGACCGCGCACATCAGCTCGTAGCCGATCGTCCCGGCCGCCGCCGCGACCTCGTCGATCGGCAGGGCGTCGCCCCAGAGCTCCACCGCCGAGCCGACATCGGCCTGCGGCACGGGCTCCAGGTCGACGCCGAGCATGTCCATCGACACCCGCCCGACCAGCTGGGTGCGGACGCCGCCGACGACGACCGGGGTGCCGGTCGGCGCATGGCGCGGATAACCGTCGGCGTAGCCGCAGGCGACCGTGCCGCTGCGCATCGGCGCCGGCGCGACGAAGGTCGCGCCGTAGCCCACCGATTCGCCCGCCTCGATCCGGCGCACGGCGATCAGTTCGGAGGACAGCGTCATGCCCGCGCGCAGGCCCAGGCTGGCGGCGCTGCGCGAGTCGAACGGGCTGCCGCCGTAGAGCATGATCCCGGGCCGGACCCAGTCGGCATGCGCGACGGGGCTGGCCAGCACCGCGGCCGAATTGGCGAACGAACACGGTCCCGCATGGGCGGGCAGGACCTCGCGGATCCGCCCGAGCGCCGCCTCGATGCCGCCGGAGCGATCCGCGTTCGCGAAGTGGCTCATCAGGCCGATCGTCGGCCCGGCCGCGAGGCGCGCCAGGCGGGCCCGCGCCGCCGCCAGGCCGGCGGCGTCGAAGCCGAGGCGATGCATGCCGGAATCGAACTTGAGCCATGCCGCGGGCGGCGCCGCTCCCGTCGCGCGCACCGCCGCCTCGATCCAGTCGATCTGGTTCGCGCAGTGGACCACGATCTCGAGCCGCTCGCGCACTGCCTGGAGGGCATCGGCCGGCCCGAAGGGGCCCTCGAGCATGAGGATGCGCCGGGCCGGATGGTGCTCGCGC
>DAIMFM010000021.1:1725-13719 GCA_036724585.1 Burkholderiaceae bacterium
GAACGCCGCCGCGGCGCGCAGCAGCCCGTGGCCGTAGGCGTCGGCCTTGACCACCGCCCAGACGCGGGCGCCCGGGGCCGCCGCGCGGGCCCGGGCGAGATTGCCGGCGAGCGCGCTCGTATGGATCGTCGCCTGGATCGGTCGGGGCATGGCGGAACTATACACAGGCCACGCGACGGCAACGGGCCCGGACGGTGCTGTCGGTCGTTCGTGATATAAACGCCCGGCCCCCCGCCACGGGCCGGGAGCAAGGGCCGGTGCGGGCACCGGCAGCCATGAGCAGCAACCACCGGCCCAGGCGGATGAAGCGCGGGTTCTACACGATCATTGCGGCACAGTTCTTTTCCTCGCTGGCCGACAACGCCCTGCTGATCGCCGCGATCGCCCTCCTGATCGAGATGCATGCGCCGGCGTGGATGACGCCCCTGCTGAAGCTCTTCTTCACGATCTCCTACGTCATGCTCGCGCCCTTCGTCGGCGCCTTCGCCGACTCCTACCGCAAGGGCCGGGTCATGCTCGTGACCAATGCGGTCAAGATCGTCGGCTGTCTGCTGATGTTCATGACCGTCCATCCGCTGCTCGCCTACGCGGTCGTGGGCTTCGGCGCGGCGGCCTACTCGCCGGCGAAGTACGGGATCCTGACGGAACTGCTGCCGCCGGAGAAGCTGGTCGCAGCCAACGGCTGGATCGAGGGGGCGACGGTCGGGTCGATCATCCTGGGCACCCTGGTCGGCGGCGCGCTGATCCATCCGGACGTCGCCGGCCTGCTGCTGGCGATCGACCTGCCCGGCATCGATCTCGGGATCGATACGCCGGCATCCGCGGCGATCGCGGTGATCGCGCTCATCTATTTCATCGCCGGCGTGCTGAACCTCTGGATCGTGGACACCGGTGCGCGCTACAAGGCGCAGGAGCGCCATCCGTTGCGCCTGATCCGCGACTTCGCACGGGCCAACCGCGTCCTGTGGTCCGACCGGCTCGGCCAGACCTCGCTGACGGTCACGACGCTGTTCTGGGGCGCGGGCGCCACCCTGCAGTTCATCGTGCTCGACTGGGCCCGCGAGGCGCTCGACATGACCCTCGACAAGGCGGCCGTGCTCCAGGGCATCGTGGCGGTCGGCATCGCGTTCGGCGCGATGGCGGCGGCCCGCTACGTGCCGCTGCGCCGCTCCCTGCGGGTGCTGCCGGTGGGCGTGGCGATGGGCGTCGTGGTTCCCCTGATGACGCTGGTGCAGACGACGGCCTACGCGGTGCCGCTGTTGGTCATCGTGGGGCTGCTGGCCGGCTTCTTCGTCGTGCCGATGAACGCGCTGCTGCAGCACCGTGGCCATGTCCTGCTGTCGGCGGGCCACTCGATCGCCGTCCAGAACTTCAACGAGAACCTCAACATCCTGCTCATGCTGGGGCTCTATGCCTGGCTGCTCGGCAGCGACCTCGGCGTCAATACCGTGATCTGCATGTTCGGCGGCTTCGTCGCCGTCATGATGCTCGGCGTGATGCTGGTCCATGCGCGCAACCAGCGCCGCTTCGATGCCGAGGCGCTGATCGGCCAGCACAGGCCGCTGTAGTCGCGCGATGGTCCGGCCGCGCGATGGTCCGCCCTCAGTCGCGTGGGCCGGCGGTGGCGCGCGCCAGGCAGAGGTCCTGCCAGCAGCGCGCCTTGTCCTCGTGTCGATCGCGCAGCAGGTAGGCGGGGTGGTAGGTCACCACGACCGGCACCTCGAGTTCCCCCGCCCGGTACCGGTGCACGCGCCCGCGCAGGCTCGCAATGCTGGCATCGGTGCCGAGCAGGGTCTGCGCCGCAAAGCGACCGACCACGAGGATCAGCCGCGGGCGCAGGAGCTCGACCTGGCGGCGCAGGAAGGGCGCGCAGCTGTCGACCTCCGCGGGCGAGGGGTTCCGGTTGCCGGGAGGCCGGCACTTGAGCACGTTGGCGATGAACACGCCCCGCTCGCGGCCCAGGCCGACCGCGGCCAGCATCGCGTCGAGCAGGCGCCCGGCCTGGCCCACGAAAGGTTCGCCGCCGCGGTCTTCCTCGGCGCCGGGAGCCACGCCGCCCACCATCCAGTGCGGGCTTTCGTCGCCGACGCCGAAGACCGTCCGCGTGCGCGACTCGCACAGGCCGCAGTCGCGACAGTCGGCGACCCGCCGGCGCAAGGCTTCGAGGTCGAGCCCGGCGACCTTCCGGGCGTCCCCCCGGGCGCGCTCCGGGGCCTCGATGCCGAGGGCTTCCTGCTCGCCGGGGCCCTCGTCGTCGCCGGTCGCCGGCGCCACGCCCGGCCGTGGCGCCCGCAGCACCCAGGCCGGGCCGATATCGAGCGCCGCCCAGGCGCGTCGCTGTCCCTCGTTCATGGCAGCGCCCTGGCCATCACGATCGCATCCTCGCGCCTGCCGCCCGCGGCCGGGTAGTAGCCGCGCCGCAGGCCGATGCGCACGAAACCGCGGGTCTCGTAGAGGTTGATGGCGACGGGGTTGCTCGGCCGGACCTCCAACAGCATCCGCTGCGCGCCCCGCCGGGCCGTGTCGTCGAGCAGCCAGTGAAGCATCGAGCCACCGATGCCGCGGCCCTGGAGGTCCGGGCGGACGGTGATGTTGAGCAGGTGCACTTCATCGGGCGCCCACATCAGGAGCGCATAGCCGCACAGGTCCGACGCGGCCGCATCACGGCTCGCGCCGACGCTGAAGAGCCAGGCATCGTGGCGCGCCCGGATCGAGCTCGCGAAGTTCTGCAGTGACCAGGGAAACTCGTAGGCCTCGCGCTCGATGCGGTCGACGCGATCGCAATCGGCGTAGCCCATCGGCCGGGCCTCGATGCGCACGACCCCCGCATCCGACCGGCGCGCCGCCATGTCAGGCCCTCGCAGCGCGCAGGGCGCGCTGCTCGTCGACGTCGAGCGCCACCTTGTCTCGGACGTAGCGCGGCGCGGCATCGACCGGGTCGAGCCAGGTGGCGCCAGGACCGGCCGCGACCATCGCGATCGCGGCGGCGTCGGCGCGCGCCGCCAGCGGCACGATCCCGAGGCGCGCCAGGGCGTCGGCCAGTTCGCCATGCCGCTCGTGCGCATCCCCGGTGAAGCGCAAACCCGGGGACCGCCGCGCCCACTGCCCGAGCGCGTCGGCCACCCGCGACGGCTTGTCGCATCCCACCTCGAGGAGGCTCGAGGCCCTCGCCCCGTCGCCCGGCGCCCCGACCTCGACATGGAAGGCACCGAAATAGCATTCGCCCATGCGGGCGTCATTGGCCACGAACACGCGCGCTTCGGACCTGCCGCGGGCGGCCACGTCCCCTTGCGCCAGGGCGAGCGAAACCGCGGCGGCCTCCAGGGTGCCGACCGGGCACACCGGGACATCGAGCGCAAGGCCGAATCCCTGGGCCAGGGCGCAGGCCACCCGCAGGCTGGTGAAGCTGCCCGGACCCGCCTCGAACGCGACCCCGGCGAGGTCGGCCGGGCGGCGTCCCGACTGCGCCAGGACGCGCGAGACCAGCGCCAGGATCCGCGCCGAATGGGACTGGCCCACGGTTTCGTGGGCTATCGCAAGCTCGCTTCCCGCAGCAGCGCCCGGATGCAGCGCAACCGAGGCCGATTCGCCGAAGACGGCGATGGCGAGCACGGGTCCGTGCGACGGTTTTGCGGGGGTGGTCATCGGCGCCGATTGTACCGACCGGGGCGCCAGTCGCACCCAGGCGACGCGCCGGCTAGTGTTGGCGCCGCGGGCTGCGGATGTCGAAGGGAATGGGATTCTGGCGCAGCTGCTCGCGCAGGGCGCGACGCTCCTCGGGGGACAGGCGGGCGCCCGCCACGCCCGCGCCGGAGGCGGAGGAAACTTCCGGCCGGGTGACGCCGGCGCCCGGCCGGACGTTCGAGATGTCCTGGCGCAGGAGTTCGGCGCGAAAACGGGAGCGCTCGAGTTCGCCCATTCGCAGGCCGTCGTCGGCCATGGCGTCCATGCCCACCAGCAAGGCAATGACGCCGAGGACGAACGAGGAGGAGACTGTCATGCATGCATTCTATGCCGCGGGCCGCCATATGCCACAATGGGCGGGTAAACCCTGTAACAAGCCGTAAGCCTCGCAGGATCGCCGCGCAGCGCCGCCAAGCCCACTGGTTATGATTGCGCCATGAACCCAGCGCAGAACAGGATCCTGGTCGTCGACGACGACCCCAAGATGCGGGATCTCCTGCGCCGCTACCTGACCGACAACCAGTTCGAGGTCAGCCTGGCCCAGGACGCTGCGGCCATGAACCGACTGATGCTGCGCGAACCGTTCGACCTCATCGTGCTCGACCTCATGATGCCGGGCGAGGACGGCCTGTCCGTGGTTCGTCGCCTGCGCGGCGCCAACGATCGCACGCCGATCATCATGCTGACCGCCAAGGGCGATGACATCGACCGCATCGTCGGCCTCGAGGTGGGCGCGGACGACTACCTGCCCAAGCCCTTCAATCCGCGCGAGCTGCTCGCCCGCATCCATGCGGTGCTGCGCCGGCGCCCCCCGCCGGAAGCGCCGGGCGCGCCGACGATCGAGGCGGCCGAAGTCGAATTCGGTCCCTTCGTGCTCAATCTCGCCACCCGCTCGCTCACCCGCGACGGCGAATCCATCCCGCTCACCACCGGCGAGTTCAGTGTCCTCAAGGTGCTTTGCCAGAATCCCCGGGTACCGATGTCGCGCGAGAAGCTCATGGCCCTCGCGAGGGGCCGCGAATACGGCGCCTACGACCGCAGCCTCGACGTGCAGATCTCCCGCCTGCGCAAGCTGATCGAAGCCGATCCCCAGCAGCCTCGCTACATCCAGACGGTCTGGGGCGTCGGCTACGTGTTCATCCCCGACGACAAGTAAAGACGACGTGGCCCTGCGTCGCATGCGGATCAGCCTCTTCTGGCGGACCTTCATGCTGCTCGTCGTCCTCGTGGTGGCGAGCCTCTCGCTCCTGCTCGGCGTGATGCGCTGGCTCGACCGCGCCCCGGCCGAGCAGCGCCTGGCCTGGGAGATCGCGTCGGTCGCCAACCTGACGCGCTCCGCCCTGATCAGCTCGCAGCCCGAGCGCCGCCTGATGCTGCTGCGCGAGCTCGCGCGCGACGAAGGGGTCCGCGTCCTCCCCCTCGAGTCATCGGATCGCATCGAAGCCGACCTGAGCAGCGACCGGGTGCGCGACCTGCGCGGCTACCTGCAGAACCTGCTGGGCAGCGACACGGTCGTCGTCCTCGGCTCGGTCAACGACATCGACGGCCTCTGGGTCAGCTTCGACATCGAGGGCGACGGCTACTGGCTGCTGATGCAGCGCAAGCGCCTCGAACGCCACTTCGGTTCGGGACTGTCGGTCGTCCTCGGGGTGTCGGCGGGCCTCTCCCTGCTGGGCGCACTGATTCTCAGCCGCCTCGTCAACCAGCCGCTGTCGCGCCTGGCGAGCGCCTTCGGCGCACTCAGTCGCGGCGAACCCGCGCCGCGCCTGCGCGAGGACCTCGTCGTCAGCGAGATCGCCGACGTGAACCGGCGCTTCAACCAGATGGCGAACGACCTGTCGGCGCTCGAAGCCGATCGCTCGATCGCGCTCGCCGGCATCTCGCACGACATCCGCAGCCCGCTCGCACGCCTGCGCATGGAGATCGAGCTGGCCCCGCTCGAGGACGCCCAGCGCATGCCGATGGTCGAGGACATCGAGCGCATCGACCGGATCGTCGGCCAGTTCGTCGAGTTCGCGCGCGCCGGCCAGCCGCCGCGCTGCGAGCCCGTCGACGTGGCCAGCCTGCTCGACCAGCTGCCGGCCACCTATCGCAAGCAGTCGGGGGAAGCCACCGTCGAGCTGCGCATCGATACGCCATCGAGCCTGCGCTGGCAGGGCGACCCGGTCGACCTGCAGCGGGCGACCAGCAACCTCATCGACAATGCCATCCGATACGGACGCCATCCCGGGCAGGCCGTCGCGAAGGTCACCGTGTCGGCGCGCCGCGCCGCCGGCGGGATCGAGCTCAGCGTCGAGGACGAGGGCCCCGGCGTACCGGAGGAATCCCTGGCCGAACTGCGGCGCCCGTTCAACCGGCTCGACCTCGCTCGCGGCGGCGCGGAGGGCTCCGGCCTGGGCCTGGCGATCGTCGACCGGCTGGCGCGCCGCTACGGTGGCCGGCTGCAGCTGCACAACCGTCCCGGTGGCGGGCTGGCGGCGGTGCTGCAACTGCCCGACCAGCGGCGTCGCGCCGGTCGTGCCGAGGCCACCGGCGCCGCACAGGCCTCGCACGGCGATGCCATAGGCGCAGGCAATCAGGGGAATACGTAAAGCCAATTGGCGCCCCTCGTTCGCTCTGCTATGGTCCGAAAGGCAGGCCCGTCGCCGCGGCGGGTCGAAGAACCAGAGGAGACCGCCATGCTGAGCCTCAAGGGAACCCGGACCCACGAAAACCTCAAGGCGGCCTTCGCCGGCGAGAGCCAGGCGAATCGACGCTACCTCTACTTCGCCAACAAGGCGGACGTCGAAGGCCATCCCGAGGTCGCCACCCTGTTTCGCTCCACCGCCGAAGGCGAGACCGGCCATGCCCACGGCCACCTCGACTACCTCGCCGCCGTGGGCGACCCGGCCACCGACCTGCCCATCGGAAGCTCGGCCGACAACCTGAAGTCCGCGGTCGCCGGCGAAACGCACGAGTACACCGACATGTATCCCGGCATGGCCAAGGAAGCCCGCGACGAAGGCTTCGACGAGATCGCCGACTGGTTCGAGACCCTCGCCAAGGCCGAACGCTCCCACGCCAACAAGTTCGCCAAGGCGCTCGAAGCCCTGAACGACTGAAGCGTCCCCGCCGGCTTGCCGCCGGTGGCTTCGACGCGCCACGGACCGACCCGGCGTCTGCCCGATGCCGGGAGCCCGCTCGCGGCATTGCCGCCGAGCCGGGCAGCCGCGGGCCCGTGTACCAGGAGACGAGGCGATGAGCGCCAAGGAAGGCTCGCTCGAGGCACCCACCCGCCATCCGATCGCCTGGCGCGATCCGTCGTTCTACGACGAGGCCGCATGCCAGGACGAAATGGAGCGGGTGTTCGACATCTGCCATGGCTGCAGGCGCTGCGTGAGCCTGTGCAATGCGTTCCCGACCCTGTTCGATCTCGTCGATGAAAGCGAGACCATGGAGGTCGATGGCGTCGACCGCGAGGACTACCGGAAGGTGGTCGACCAGTGCTATCTCTGCGACGTCTGCTTCATGACGAAGTGCCCCTACGTGCCGCCGCACCCCTGGAACGTCGATTTCCCGCACCTGATGCTGCGCGCCAAGGCGATCCAGTTCCGGGCCGGCCACGCCACGCACGGCTTGCGCGACCGGGTCCTTTCGTCGACCGATCGCAATGGCCGCCTCGCGTCGATCCCGGTCGTGGTCCATGCGGTCAACGCCGCCAACCGCAGGCCGGCCCTGCGCAAGGCGCTCGAGAAGACCCTGGGCGTGCACCGCGATGCCTGGCTGCCCGCCTTCGCCAGCCCCAGCTTTCGCGCGCGCCCGCCTTCCGGCGACGGCCAGGCCGAGGTGCGCCACGGCCAGCGCACCCCCGGCAAGGTCGCGATCTTCACGACCTGCTACGTCAACTACAACGAGCCGGGCATCGGGCGCGACCTTGCGGCCATCCTCGACCACAACCGAATTCCTTGGGTTCTGGCCGAGAAGGAGTACTGCTGCGGCATGCCCAAGCTCGAGCTCGGTGACCTCGAATCGGTCGCGAAGCTCAAGGCCAGGAACATCCCGCAGCTGGCCCGCCTCGCCCGCGACGGCCATGCGATCCTCGCGCCGATTCCGTCGTGCGCCCTGATGTTCAAGCAGGAGCTCCCGCTGATGTTTCCCGACGACCAGGAGGTGCTGGCGGTGCGCGACGCCCTCTTCGATCCCTTCGAATACCTCGTCGCGCGCCACAAGGACGGCCTGTTGCGCACCGACTTCGATCATGGCCTCGGCAAGGTCTCCTACCACGTCGCATGCCACCTGCGCGTCCAGAACATCGGCCAGAAGACGCGCGAGCTCCTGCAGCTGGTCCCGGCCACCGAGATCTCGACGATCGAGCGCTGCTCCGGCCATGCCGGCACCTGGGGCGTCAAGAAGGAGTTCCATCCGACCGCGATGAAGATCGGACGGCCGGTCGTCCGGGCGGTGGCCTCGCACCCGGGCGGAGGCGAGCCCGACTGGGTCGCCTCCGACTGCCAGCTCGCGGGCCACCATATCGCACAGGGCATGGAGGGCAAGGCCGACGGCAAGCTCGCCCATCCGCTGACGCTGCTGCGGATGGCCTACGGACTCGATTGACGGGGGCGGCGCGATGCAGAAGCTCACGATCCAGTCGTTGCTCAAGCTCGAGGACTACGCGAGGGAGCGCGACGAGTTCCGTCGCAGGGTGATGGCGCACAAGAGGAACCGCGCGCTGCGCCTGGGCGAGCACCTGAGCCTGCTGTTCGAGGACGAGCTCACCGTCCGCTACCAGGTCCAGGAGATGCTGCGCATCGAGCGCACCTTCGAGGAAGCCGGGATCCGGGAGGAACTCGACGCCTACAACCCGCTGATCCCCGATGGCGCCAACCTGAAGGCGACCATGATGATCGAGTACCCGGACGAGGCCCTGCGTCGCGAGCGACTGGCCGCGCTCAAGGGGATCGAGCACACGGTCTGGCTGCGCGTCGAAGGCTGCGACAAGACCTTCGCGATCGCCGACGAGGATCTGGAGCGCACGACAGAGGACAAGACGTCGGCGGTCCACTTCCTGCGCTTCGAGCTCGGCGCGACGGCTGCCGGGCGCCTGCGGGATGGCGGCGCGCTCGCGGCCGGGGTCGAGCACCCGGAATACCGCTTCGTGCTCGATCCGGTGCCCGCCGCCATCCGGGATGCGCTGGCGCGCGACCTCGACTGAGATCGCCTCCAGGGGCCGGGCGCGCGAGTCCGGCCGCCCCGGCGGGTCTCTTCAGTCGCGCTCGATCAGGACGACCGCCTGCGCCTCGATGGATTCGCCGCGGCCGACCGGGCCGAGCCGCTCGCCCGTGCGCGCCTTCACGTTCACCTGCCCCGGATCGATCGCGAGCACCTGCGCGATGCGCTCGCACATCGCCGGCAGGAAGGGAGCCAGCCGCGGTGCCTGGGCGATGATCGATGCATCGATGTTGCCCACCCGCCAGCCGCGCTCGGCCAGCATGCCGGCGGCGCCGGCCAGCAGCACGGCGCTGTCGGCGCCACGCCAGCGCGGGTCGCTGTCCGGGAAATGCCGGCCGATGTCGCCGAGCGCGGCCGCGCCGATCAGCGCATCGGTGATCGCATGCAGCAGCGCATCCGCATCCGAATGCCCGAGCAGGCCGCTCGCATGCGGTATCCGGACCCCGCCCAGCACCAGTGGCCGCCCCGGCACCAGCGCGTGGACGTCGTAGCCCTGGCCGATCCGCAATCGCATGGTCAATGTCCCCCGCCACGGCGGCTCGCGAAGCGCGCGCCCAGCACCGCGGCCATTGCGGCGAGATCGCCCGCGTTCGTCACCTTGAAGTTGTCGCGATGCCCGGCCACGAGCCGCGGCCGGTAGCCGGCGGCCTCGACTGCCGCCGCCTCGTCGGTGGCCTCCGGACATGCGCGCAGGGCATCGCGCAGCATGCCGAGCCGGAACATCTGGGGCGTCTGGGCCAGCCAGAGCCGGCTGCGGTCGATCGTGGCGCCGGAGCGCGCCGGGCTCGTGCCATCCTCGCGCTTGACGGTATCGGCGACCGGCAGCGCCAGCAACGCACCGACCGGATCGTCGAGGGCCGCATCGCGCAACGCATCGAGCGCCGCCAGCGGCAGGCCGGGACGGGCGGCATCGTGCACGATGACCCAGTCGGAGGGATCGGCGTCGAGCGACTCGATGCCGGCCAGGACGCTGTCGCGCCGGCTGGCGCCGCCGATGGCGCGAACGCTGACCCGCGGCCAGCCCATGAAGAGGGCTTCGGCCCGGTCCGGGTCGGCGGGCGCGACCACGACGACCACCTCGTCGATCCAGGGCGCCGCGAGCAGTGCGCGCATCGTGTGGACGATCATGGGGGCATCGAGGATCGGAAGGTACTGCTTCGGCAGGCCCGCCCCGAGCCGCTGCCCGAGGCCGGCCGCCGGCATGATCGCATGGATACGTTCGGGCACCGGAAACCTCCTCGGCTAGAATTCTACTTTCACCGCAGCAGAACCCATCCTTGATTCCTGCCGAGCTCGCATCCGGCGCCCCGCCCGCCCTTCGCCCCTCCGATCCCGCGATCGAACGACTCGAATGGCCCGCCGCGGGCCGCAAGGCCTCCCTGCCCGCTTGCGCGGGCTCCGGCGATGCCTGGCTGATCGCGCAGTTGGCGCGTCATCCCGGTCGCCGGGGAACGCTCGCCGTCGTGACGGCGCAGGCGATCGACGCCAGCCGGCTGCAGGACGAGATCGGATTCTTCGATCCCACCCTGCAGTGCGCCGTGCTGCCCGACTGGGAGACGCTGCCCTACGATGCGTTCTCGCCCCACCAGGACCTCGTCAGCGAGCGCCTGGCCACGCTCTACGACCTGCAACGCGGCGCCGTCGACCTGCTGCTGGTCCCCGCCAGCACCGCGGTCCACCGCCTCGTGCCGCGCAAGTTCCTCGCGTCGCGAACCTTCTTCTTCGAGAAGGGCCAGCAGCTCGACGAGGCCGGGCTGCGCGAACAGCTCGTCGTCGCCGGCTATGAGCATGTCTCGCAGGTCGTCCGGCCGGGCGAGTTCAGCGTCCGGGGCGGACTGATCGACCTCTACCCCATGGGCTCGCGCCTGCCCTACCGGCTCGACCTGTTCGGCCAGGACATCGAGAGCATCCGCAGCTTCGATCCCGACACCCAGCGCAGCCTCTACCCGATCGACCGGGTCCGCCTGCTGCCCGGTCGCGAGTTCCCGCTCGACGAAGCGGCGCGGAACCTCTTTCGCGGCCGCTGGCGCGAACGCTTCGAGGGCGACCCGAGCCGCTGCCCGATCTACCGCGACGTGGGCAACGGCATCGCGCCGGCGGGCATCGAGTACTACCTGCCGCTGTTCCACGAGGAGACGGCGAGCTTCTTCGAGCACCTGCCCGCCGGTGCCACGCTGCTGCTGCACGGCGACGTCGAAGGCGCGCTGCGCGGCTTCGCGGAAGACACCCGGCAACGGCACGCGTTCCTGCGCCACGATCCCGAGCGCCCGGTGCTCGATCCCGAGGAGCTCTTCCTCGGGATCGAGGAGTTCTTCGGCGCGGCCAATGCGCAGGGTCGCTTCGCGATGAACCGGGAGGCCACGGCCGGGGGCCGCGCGTACACCACGCCACCGCCGGATGTCGCCATCGACCGGCGCGCCACCGAGCCCACGGCGGCGCTGCGCCGGGCCCTCGACGAGAGCGATCGCCGCTGCCTGCTCGTGGCCGAATCGCCGGGCCGGCGCGAGACCCTGCAGGCGATGCTCGGCGAGCATGGCATCGCGACGGCCACGATCGACTCCTGGTCCGCCTTCATCGCCGGCGAGGACCGGCTCGGCTTTGCCGCCGGACCCATCGCCGACGGCTTTGCCCGCGACGAGGCGGGCATCGTCGTGCTGACCGAAGCCGAGCTCTTCGTCGGCGCGGTGCGGCGCCGGCGCGGCGGACGCCGGGAAGCGGTCACCGATGTCGACGCGATCATCCGTGACCTCTCGGAGCTCAAGCCCGGCGACCCGGTGGTCCATGTGCAGCACGGCATCGGCCGCTACGAGGGCCTGGTCGGCATGGACCTCGGCGACGGTGCCACGGAGTTCCTGCACCTGCGCTATGCGGGCGACGCAACGCTGTACGTGCCGGTCGCCCAGCTCCACCTCATCATGCGCTACAGCGGCGCGAGCCCCGAGGAGGCGCCGCTGCACCAGCTCGGCAGCGGGCAATGGGAGAAGGCCCGCCGCCGTGCCGCCGAACAGGCCCACGACACCGCGGCCGAACTGCTCGACCTCTACGCCCGCCGGGCCTCCCGGACCGGCCACCGCTTCTCCTTCGATGCGCTCGACTACGAGG
>DAIMFM010000021.1:13729-19047 GCA_036724585.1 Burkholderiaceae bacterium
GAGGCCTTCGCCGAAGGTTTCGGCTTCGAGGAAACGCCCGACCAGCTGGCGGCCATCCATGCGGTGGTGCAGGACATGGTCTCGGGGCGACCCATGGATCGGCTGGTCTGCGGGGATGTCGGCTTCGGCAAGACCGAGGTCGCCCTGCGCGCCGCGTTCGTGGCGGTCGCCGACGGCCGGCAGGTCGCGCTGCTGGCGCCCACCACGCTGCTTGCCGAACAGCACTTCCAGACCTTCTCCGACCGCTTCGCCAACTGGCCGGTCCGGCTTGCGCTGCTCTCGCGGTTCCGCTCGCCGAAGGAAGTCGCGACGGCCATCGATGCCATCAACGAGGGCGAGGTCGACATCGTGATCGGGACGCACAAGCTGCTGTCGTCCAACCTGAAGTTCCCCCGCCTGGGGCTGGCGATCATCGACGAGGAGCACCGCTTCGGGGTGCGCCAGAAGGAGGCCCTGAAGGCGCTGCGCGCCGAGGTCGACGTGCTGACGCTGACGGCGACCCCGATCCCGCGCACGCTGGCGATGAGCCTCGAGGGCATCCGCGACTTCTCCGTGATCGCCACCGCACCGCAGAAGCGGCTCGCGATCAAGACCTTCGTGCGGCGCGAATCCGATGGCGTGATCCGGGAGGCGCTGCTGCGCGAGCTCAAGCGCGGCGGCCAGGTCTACTTCCTGCACAACGAGGTCAGCACGATCGAGAATCGCCGTGAACGCCTCGCGAAGCTGGTGCCGGAGGCACGGATCGCCGTCGCCCACGGCCAGATGGCCGAGCGGGACCTCGAACGCGTCATGCGCGACTTCCACCAGCAGCGCTTCAACGTGCTCCTGTGCACCACGATCATCGAGACCGGGATCGACATCCCCACCGCGAACACGATCGTGATCCACCGGGCCGACAAGTTCGGCCTCGCGCAGCTGCACCAGCTGCGCGGCCGCGTCGGCCGTTCGCACCACCAGGCCTACGCCTACCTGCTGATTCCCGACGAGAGCGCGATCACGCGCGATGCCACCAAGCGGCTCGAAGCCATCCAGCTGATGGAAGACCTCGGGTCGGGCTTCTACCTGTCGATGCACGACCTGGAGATCCGGGGCGCCGGCGAGGTGCTCGGCGAATCCCAGGCCGGCGACATGCAGCAGGTCGGCTTCGCCATGTACACGGAGATGCTCGACGAAGCGGTTCGCGCCCTCAAGGAAGGACGGGTACCCGACTTCGAGGCGCCGCTGTCGGCCACCACCGAGATCAACCACCACCTACCGGCACTGCTCCCGACCGACTACTGCCCCGACGTCCACGAGCGCCTGACGCTCTACAAGCGGCTCGCCAACTGCGAGACGTCCGATGCGCTCGACGAACTGCAGGAGGAGCTGATCGACCGCTTCGGCAAGCTGCCCGACCAGGCCCGCGCCCTGGTCGACACCCACCGGTTGCGCATCCTGTCGCGGCCGCTGGGCGTGACGCGCATCGACGCCTCCGAGGCGGTGATCCTGATCCAGTTCGTGCCCGAGCCGCCGATCGATCCGCTGCGCATCATCCAGTTCATCCAGAGCCGCAAGGACACCCGCCTCGCGGGACCGGACCGCCTCAGGATCGAGACCGTCACCCGCGATGCCCGGGAGCGCGCGCAACGGATCCGCGAGATACTCGGCTGGCTGGCGAAGCCCGCCGACGCGCCGACGGCGGGCCGCTCGAAGAAGCACAAGGCGAAGCACAAGCTGAAGAACGAGAACCGGGCCGGGCCATGACACACCGCTTCGTGATCCAGCGCCCCGGCCTCGACCCGGAGACGGTGGCCGCGTTCGGCGCGCTGCTGGGCCGACCGCCGGACCGTCGCGACGACACGCTCGCCGCCTGGGAACGGGTGGTCGTCGATGCGCGCGCCGCCGAAGCGCTCGCGGCCCGGCATGGCGTCGATGCCGGCCTCGTCCCGATGTCGTGCCGACTGGGGAACTTCCGGCTGATCGCCTTCGACATGGACTCCACGCTGATCACCATCGAGTGCATCGACGAGATCGCCGACTTCGCCGGCCGCAAGGCGGAAGTGGCCGCGATCACCGAGGCGGCGATGCGCGGCGAGATCCCGGACTTCGCGGAAAGCCTGCGCCGGCGCGTGGCGCTGCTGGAGGGCCTGGACGAACGCATCCTCGAGCGCGTCTATCGCGAACGCCTGCGGCTGTCGCCCGGCGTCGACCGCCTGCTCGACGGGGCGCGAGCCGCGGGCCTGAAGGTGCTGCTGGTCTCGGGGGGCTTCACCTACTTCACCGACCGGCTGCGCGAGCGGCTGTCGATCGACTACACCCGCGCCAATGTCCTGGAGATCATCGACGGCAAGCTCACCGGCAGGGTGTTCGACCCGATCGTCGACGCCGAGCTCAAGCGCGATACCGTGCTCCAGACCTGCGCGGCGATCGGCTGCTCGCCCGCCGAGGCGATCGTCGTCGGCGATGGCGCCAACGACCTGAAGATGATGGCCGTCGCCGGCGTCTCCATCGCATATCGCGCCAAGCCGGTCGTGCGCGCCCGCACGACCTGGAGCATCGAGCACAACGGCCTGGACGCGATCCTCGGCCTCCTGGGCTGAGTCGCCGCCGCTTCAGTCGCGCGGCGCGATGGCCTCGCCGTACAGGTCGTGCTCGTCCGAATCGACGATGCGCACGTCGGCGAACTCGCCGATCCGGAGCCCGGGCGCATCGTCGAGGATCACCCGACCGTCGATCTCCGGCGCATCGGCCGGCGAGCGTGCGAGGAATCCGGTGTTGCCCTCGGCGTCCCGGATCCTCGCGTCGACCAGCACCTGGATGTCCCGGCCGACGAAACGGCGCAGCCGGCGCTCGCTGATACCGGCCTGCAGATCCATCAGGCGCTGCCGGCGCTCCTCGCGAAGCGAGGGCGCTACATGGCCCTCCAGCGCATTCGCGCTCGCCCCTTCGACCGGGGAATAGGCGAAGCAGCCCACCCGGTCGAGCTCGGCCTCGGCGATGAACTCGAGCAGGTGCTCGAACTCTTCCTCGGTCTCGCCCGGGAAACCGGCGATGAAGGTGCTGCGGATCGTGAGGTCGGGGCAGACCGAGCGCCACTTGCGGATCCGCTCGATGTTGGCCTCGCCGCTGGCGGGACGCTTCATCGCCTTGAGGACCCTGGGATGCGAATGCTGGAACGGCACATCCAGGTAGGGCAGCACGCTGCCCGCGGCCATCAGTTCCAGCACCTCGTCGACATGGGGATAGGGATAGACGTAGTGCAGCCTCACCCTGGCGCCGAGCCCGCCCAGTTCGCGCGCGAGTTCCGCCATGCGGGTACGTACCGGCCGGCCGCCGACGAAGCCGGTGCGATAGCGCACGTCGACGCCGTAGGCGCTGGTGTCCTGGGAGACGACCAGGAGCTCCCGGCAGCCGCCTTCGACGAGCGCCCTCGCCTCCCGCATCACGTCGCCGATCGGCCGGCTCACGAGATTGCCGCGCAGCGACGGGATGATGCAGAAGCTGCAGCGGTGGTTGCAGCCCTCGGATATCTTGAGGTAGGCGTAGTGGCGCGGCGTGAGGCGCACGCCCGCCGCGGGCACGAGGTCGACGAAGGGATCATGCGGCCGGGCCAGCTCCCGGTGCACGAGCGCCATCACCTCCTCGGTCGCATGCGGCCCGGTGACGCCCAATACCTTCGGATGCACCTCGCTCACGAAGGAGTCACCACCCTGGCCACGGCGGGCGCCGAGGCAGCCGGTGACGATCACGCGGCCGTTCTCGGCCAGCGCCTCGCCGATCGCATCGAGCGATTCGGTGACCGCCTCGTCGATGAAGCCGCAGGTGTTGACGATCACGAGGTCGGAGCCGGCGTAGTCGCCGACGATCTCGTAGCCCTCCGCGCGAAGCTGGGTGAGGATGCGCTCCGAATCGACGGTCGCCTTGGGGCAGCCGAGCGAAACGAAACCCACGCGCGGCGCCCGCTCCGGCGCCGCGCGTGCCTGTGTCGGCGATGTGAGGTCCATGGGCACTGCTCGAAGCGGATCAAGACCGGCATGCTACCAGCTGCGCACCGCCGAACCGGTGTGCGCAAGGGCTAGGAACGCTCGTTGGGCTCCTCGTTCCTGGAACCCTTCGGCTCGCCCGATGCCGCCGGGGCGCCACCCGCGGACGGGCCCCCGGGCCCGTTCGGGGCGAACGGAAAGTTCTGGAACATGCTGCGGGTCTGGGCCTGCATCTGGTCCTGCATCTGCACGAACAGGTTCTTGCTCTGCTCGAGGTAGTTGCTCATCATCGACTGCATCATGGGCGTCTGCAACGACAGGAACTGGGTCCACATCTCCGGCGACGGCATGCCCTTGCCGTCGTAGAAACCGCGGGACTGGTCCTGCATGTTGTTCTGGATCTCGACGAACGCCTGCATCGATTTCTCGAGGTAGGCACCCATCATTCCCTGCATCGCATGCCCGTAGAAGCGAATGATCTGCGCCAGCATCGGGGCGGAGAACAGCGGCGAGCCGCCGGCCTCTTCCTCGAGGATGATCTGCAGCAGGATGCTGCGGGTGAGCTCCTCGTTGGACTTGGCGTCGACGACCCGGAAATCCTCGTTGTCCAGGACCAGCTGCTTGACATCGACGAGCGTGATGTAGGTGCTGGTCTGCGTGTCGTACAGACGACGATTCGGGTACTTCTTGATCAGGCGGGTGGTGTTCCCCATCTAGCGTGTCTCCCGGTGTTCGCACCGGCCGCTGCGTCGCGAGTCGCGGCGCATCAGCCCATGTGCAAGCCACCATTGAGCGAGAACTCCGCACCGGTGGCGAAGCCGGCTTCATCGGAAGTCAGCCAGGCGATGATCGATGCGATTTCCTCGGGGTTTCCGAGCCGGCGGACCGGGATCGACGAGACGATCTTCTCGAGGACATCCGGCCGGACGGCACGGACCATGTCCGTGCCGATGTAGCCGGGCGCCACCGTATTGACCGTGACTCCCTTGGAGGCGACTTCCTGGGCAAGCGCCATCGTGAAGCCGTGCATGCCGGCCTTGGCGGCCGAATAGTTGGTCTGTCCGAACTGGCCCTTCTCGCCGTTGACCGACGAAATGTTGATGATCCGGCCCCAGCCCTTCTCGAGCATCCCGTCGACGACCTGCTTGGTCACGTTGAAAAGCGAATTGAGGTTGGTGTCGATCACGGCGCGCCAGTCGTCGAGGGACATCTTGCGGAACACCCCGTCGCGGGTGATGCCCGCATTGTTGACGAGGATGTCCGGATTGCCGTGCTCGGCCTTGACCTTGTCGAAGGCGGCCTTGGTGGAATCCCAGTCGGCGACGTTGCCGACCGAGGTGTGGAAGGTGTAGCCGT
>DAIMFM010000022.1:0-18867 GCA_036724585.1 Burkholderiaceae bacterium
GCCTGGTTCGAGGCGCACCTGCCGGTGGGCACCGGGCTCGACCGGGCGCCCTGCGCGAGCGATGACGTCTGGTACAAGCCCTACGACCACGCCACCGACTACGAGCGCCATGCCCGTGCCTATCTCGAGTGGGAGGTGGGACTGGTCGAGCAGATCGCGCGCGACCCGACGATCCGGTTCAGGCGCTTCTGAGGCCCGCGGCGTCGCGGAAGCTCGGCAGCCTCGCGAATCGCTGGCGGTATCGCGCCGGCGTGATCCCGACCCCGCGCTTGAAGACGCTGCGAAAGGACGCCGGGTCGCCGTAGCCCACGGCGAGCGCTATCGAGTCGATCGGCTCGTCCGAGGCTTCGAGCATCTGCTTGGCCTCCTCGAGCCGCAGCGTCTGCACGTACTCGACCGGGCCGTAGCCCGTCGCCTTGCGAAAGCGCCGCGAGAAGGTGCGCTCCGGCAGGCCGGCGACGCTCGCCATCCGGCTCGCGGGATGGGCGGTGGCGTAGTTGTCGGCGATCCAGAGCTGCGCCCGTTCGATCGCCCGGTCCGCATGCTGGCGTGGCCGCGCCATGGCGGCGAAGGGCAGCTGCCCGTCCGACTTGTCGCCGATGACGAACACCTTCGCGAGCCGCCGCGCCTCGGACTCACCGGCGAAGCGGGCGACCAGGTACAGCGCGAGCTCGCTCCACGTCGACGCGCCCCCCGCGGTGACGATGCGGTGCCCCTCGCCGGCCGGGCAGAGGATGCGCTCCGGCCGCAGCCGCACCCGCGGATAGTGCTCGCGGACCAGTCCCGCAAACGCCCAGTGCGTCGTGGACTCCAGGTCGTCCAGCAGGCCCGCCTCGGCGAGGAACACGGAGCCCGAACAGACCGAGCAGACCACCGCGCCGTTCGCATGCGCGCGCCGCAGCCACGCGCATTCCTCGGGCCAGTGGCCGCGGGGAACGAGGCCCGGCGCGAGTCCCAGGTCGGTGACGATCACGATGTCCGGCGCGGGCGCCGCGTACAGCGGCGCCTCGACCGAGATGACCGGGCCGGCGGGCGATGGTTGCGGAATCCCGGCGACCGAGACGAGCCGCGGCGCGAAGCGGCATCGCGCCGCCTCCGGCTCGCCGGTGATCGGCTGCCAGCAGCGACCGGCCTGCCCGAAGAGCTCGTGCAGGCTGTACAGCGCGCCCGGGAACGACTCGGGCAGCACCAGCAGGCTGACGTCGACGATGGGCGGCGACTCGAGCATGGCGCGAGGATGACCGAAATGCCGCGCGATGGCGAGTCTCGGCCGCGAGCCGGTGGCCGATTCGCCCCGATCGCGTCGGGTCCGCCTCTCACGGATGGGGGCAAGCCGCCCCTAAGGTGTCGGGCTTGTGGACCCAACCAGGCAAGGAGCCGACATCATGGACACGAGCACTCCCGAAACACCCGTCTTCGATACCGCAGGGGCCGAGGCCTTCGCCGAGCGCGTCGGGCACCTGGTAGACGCCGGGGCGGCCGCAGCGATGATCTCGCTCGGCCACAGGCTGCGCCTCTTCGACGAGATGGCGCGCCAGCCCGGCGCCTTCGACAGCCAGGCGCTCGCGAAGGCCACCGGGCTGGCCGAGCGCTATGTGCGCGAATGGCTCGCCGCGATGGTCGTGGCCGGCATCGTCGAATACAGGCCGACCGACCGGCGCTACCGGCTGCCGCCCGAGCATGCCGCCTGCCTGACCGCGGATGGCGAGCTCGGCAACCTGGCCGTCTACGCCCAGCACGTCGCGCTGTTCGGCAAGGTCGAGGACATCGCCATCGAGAGCTTCCGCACCGGCGGCGGGACGCGCTACGACGACTACCCGTGCTTTCACCAGGTCATGGCCGAGGACAGCGGCCAGACCGTGGTCGCCGGCCTGTTCGAGCACGTCCTGCCGCTCGTGCCCGGGCTCGAGGAGCGGCTGCGGGACGGAATCGACGTCATGGACGCGGGCTGCGGCCGCGGCGCGGCGCTGCTCGCCATGGCGGGACGCTATCCGGCCAGCCGCTTCGTCGGCTACGACCTCGGCGCCGACGCGATCGAGTTTGCCTCGGCGCGGGCACGGGCCGAGGGGCTCGCCAACGTGCGCTTCGAGACGCGCGATCTCGACGGCTATGCCGAGCCGGGGCGCTGGGACTTCGTGACGACCTTCGACGCGGTGCACGACCAGAGGGATCCGTTCGGCCTGGTGCGAGGACTGCGGGAGTCCCTGCGCGAGGGCGGCGTCTACCTGATGCAGGACATCGGCGCGTCGGCCAGCCTGGAGCGGAACAGGGACTTCCCGTTCGCCACGCTGCTCTACGCGGTCTCGACCGTCCATTGCATCCCGGTCTCCATCGGGCAGGGCGGCCAGGGCCTCGGCACCATGTGGGGCTGGGAGACCGCCGAGCGCTTCCTGCGGGAGGCGGGCTTCACGCGCATCGAGCGGCATGTCCTCGAGCACGATCCGATGAACGCCTGGTTCGTCGCCCGCGCCTGAGGAGGCGGCTTCAGCTGCGGATCCGGTAGCCGGTGCGGAAGATCCAGGCCACCAGTGCGATGCACAGCGCGAGGAAGCCGGCGATCATGCCCAGGCTGACCACGATGTTCACGTCGGCGACCTCGAAGAAGGCCCAGCGAAAGCCGCTCACCAGGTAGAGCACCGGATTGGCCAGGCTGACCGACTGCCAGAAGGGCGTGAGCATGTGGATCGAGTAGAAGGTGCCGCCGAGGAAGGCGAGCGGCGTGATGATCAGCAGCGGCACGAGTTGCAGCTTCTCGAAGTTGTCGGCCCAGATGCCGATGATGAAGCCGAGCAGGCTGAAGCTGATGGCGGTGAGCAGCAGGAACAGCACCATCCAGACCGGGTGCGCGACGCGCAGGTCGACCAGCAGCGAGGCGGTGGCCAGGATGACGACGCCGATGAACACCGACTTGGTCGCGGCCGCGCCCACGTAGCCGATGACGAGCTCGAGCGGCGATACCGGCGCCGACAGCAGCTCGTAGATCGTTCCCGAGAACTTGGGGAAGAAGATGGCGAACGAGGCGTTCGACACGCTCTGCGTGAGCAGCGACATCATGATCAGGCCGGGCACGATGAAGGCCCCGTAGCTGACGCCCTCGACCTCGGGGATGCGCGATCCGATCGCGGAGCCGAACACCACGAAGTAGAGCGAGGTCGAGAGCACCGGCGAGACGATGCTCTGGAAGATCGTGCGCTTCATGCGCGCCATCTCGTACAGGTAGATCGCGCGGATGCCGTACCAGTTCATGCCGCGGCCGCCCGGGTTTCCGCCACGAGGCCGACGAAGATGTCCTCGAGCGAGCTCTGGTGCGTGTGCAGGTCGCGGAAGGCGATGCCGGCTTCGCCGAGCGCGCCGAGCAGGGCCGGGATCGCGTCCCCGTCGCGCTTCGGGTCGTAGTCGTAGACGAGCCGCATGCCGTCGTCGTCCAGCCGCAGCCGGAAGCCGGCGAGTGCCGGCGGCAGCACCGCCAGGGGCGTCGCCAGCTCGACCGACAGCTGCTTGCGCCCGAGCCTGCGCATCAGCGCGAGCTTCTCCTCCACGAGGAGGATGCGGCCCCGGTTGATGACCGCCACGCGGTCGGCCATCTCCTCGGCTTCCTCGATGTAGTGGGTGGTGAGGATGATGGTCGTCCCCGCGGCCCGCAGGTCGCGCACCACCTCCCACATGTCCTTGCGCAGCTCGACGTCGACGCCGGCGCTGGGTTCGTCGAGGAACAGCACCGCGGGCTCGTGCGACAGGGCCTTGGCGATCAGGACCCGCCGCTTCATGCCACCCGAGAGCGTCATGAGGCGGTTGTCCTTCTTGTCCCAGAGCGACAGGTCGCGCAGGACCTTCTCGATGTGGGCCGGATCGGGGGCCCGGCCGAACAGGCCCCGGCTGAAGGACACGGTGTTCCAGACGGTCTCGAAGGAGTCGGTGGTGAGCTCCTGCGGCACGAGCCCGATCATCGCGCGCGTGCGGCGGTACTCGCGCACCACGTCATGGCCGTCGACGGTGACCCTGCCGGCGCTCGGGTTGACGAGGCCGCACACGATGCCGATGAGCGTCGTCTTGCCGGCGCCGTTGGGCCCGAGCAGGGCGAGGATCTCGCCGCGCTCGACGTCGAGGCTCACTTCGTCGAGGGCGACGAAGCCGTTGTCGTAGGTCTTCGACAGCCGGTCGATCGAGAGGAGGGGCATCGATGGGCGAGCGGAAAGGGGCTGGGCGGACGATGGCGGGACGCGGGGAAGGAAGCCGTGAGCTTAACCGATGCGGCGCCGGTACCGACGACCGGGCCTGCCGCGCCGCTACACTGCTGGCGTGAGTGCCCACCCCGCAGCGTCGCGTCGCCCCGTCACCCTGCTCTTCAACAAGCCGTTCGGGGTGCTCTGCCAGTTCACGTCCGACGGCGGCCGCCCCTGCCTGGCCGACCATGTGCCGGTCCCGGACGTCTATCCGGCGGGCCGGCTCGACCGCGACAGCGAAGGCCTGGTGGTGCTGACCTCCGACGGCCGGCTCCAGCACCGGATCGCCGATCCCGTCCATCGCCTGGAGAAGACCTACCTCGCACAGGTCGAAGGCGAGCCGGACGATGCCGCGCTCGCCGCCCTGCGCGCGGGCCCGGTGCTTTCCGACGGGCCGACCCGTCCCTGCGCGGCCCGGCGCATCGAGGCGCCGGACTGGCTCTGGCCGCGCGATCCGCCGATCCGGCATCGCGCGCGGATCCCGACGGCCTGGCTCGAGATCGTCCTGACCGAAGGCCGCAACCGGCAGGTGCGGCGCATGACGGCCGCCGTCGGCCTGCCCACCTTGCGCCTCGTGCGGATGCGGATCGGCCGGTGGAGCCTCGACGGACTCGCGCCCGGCCAATGGCGCCGCGTCGGCAGGGACGAATCGCGTCCCTGATCGTCCCGGTCGCTATACTGGGTCGACGTATCGATGGGAGGCACCGGAAGATCCATGCGGCGATGGGCGCTGGCAGTGATCGCCTCGACCGCGCTCCTGGCCGCTGCCCTGTCGGTCGCCGGGGCGGGTCGGGCGGCCGACGCGACGGCCGGTACCGCGGCGAAGACGCCCGTGGGTGCGGCGGCGGATGCGCCGTCGAAGGCCCCATCCAGTGCCTCGTCGACCGCTCGGCCGACGGCGTCCATTCCGGTCCTGCGGCTCGAGGGCCCGATCGGGCCGGCGAGCGCCGAATACATTGCCCACGGCCTTGCGAGCGCGGCCGAAAGCGGGGCGCCCCTGGTGGTGATCGGCGTCGATACCCCCGGGGGCCTGGCCAGTTCGACGCGCGACATCGTGCGCGAGATCCTCGGCTCACCCGTTCCGGTCGCCGCCTGGGTGGCGCCCAGCGGCGCGCGCGCGGCCAGTGCCGGCACCTACATCGTGATGGCGAGCCACGTCGCGGCCATGGCACCGGCGACCAACATCGGTGCCGCGACGCCGGTGTCGATCGGCGGCGGGCCGACGCCGTCCGCCCCCGGCGAGCGTGACGGTCCGCCGGACGAGGGTGCGAAGGACGGGCAGGACGGACCGGGCAAGGAGGCTCCCGATGCGGCGCCCGTGCCGGGCAGTGCGATGGAGCGCAAGGTGATCAACGATTCCGCCGCCTGGATGCGCTCTCTGGCGCAGTCCCGCGGGCGCAACGTCGAGTGGTCCGAGCGGGCGGTGCGCGAG
Organism: Burkholderiaceae bacterium; assembly: GCA_036724585.1. Taxonomy (GTDB): domain Bacteria; phylum Pseudomonadota; class Gammaproteobacteria; order Burkholderiales; family Burkholderiaceae_E; genus JAMLIN01. The sequence continues at coordinate 5,656 of DAIMFM010000022.1, forward strand.
GGGCTGAGCCTGTCGGCCGAGGAGGCGCTCGAGAAGGATGTCGTCGACCTGATCGCCGCCGACCTGCCCGCCCTGCTGGCGGCGGCCGACGGCCGCGAGGTGCGCATGGCCGACGGCAGCGACGCGACGCTGGCCGTGGCCGGCGCGGCCACGGTGGAGCAGCTGCCGGACTGGCAGCTCGAGCTGCTCATGCTGCTGTCCAACCCCACCGTCGCTTACATGCTGCTGCTCGTCGGCGCCTACGGCATCTTCCTCGAGGTCACGTCCCCGGGCTTCGGCGTCCTCGGCGTGCTCGGGGCGGTCCTGCTGCTCACCGGGCTCTTCGGCCTGCAGATGCTGCCGCTCAGCTATGCCGGCGTCTCCCTGCTGGTGCTCGGTTTCGCGCTGGTCGTGGCCGAGGTCTTCATGCCGAGCTTCGGCCTGCTCGGCCTGGTCGGCACCATCGCCTTCATCATCGGCTCGGTCATGCTGATCGATACCGAGGCGCCCGGCTTCGGCATCCCGATCTGGCTGATCGTGATCATCGCCGGGGCCAACCTGCTGATCGGCCTGGTGGTCGTGCGGATGGCGCTCGCCGGCAGGCGCCGGCCGGTGGTGAGCGGGTCCGAGGACATGCTGGGCAGCCCGGCGAAGATCATCGAGGACGGCGCGGACGGCACCTGGGCCTGGGTGCACGGTGAGCGCTGGCGGGTCCGGGCCGCGGCGCCGCTCGCCATCGGCCAGCAGGTCAGGGTCGTCGGCCGCGACGGCCTGGTGCTCGATGTCGAACCCCTCGCCGACGCGCCGGTCCCGCCGGACGCCTCGGCCGGGCAACCCGGTCCTCCCGGGCCATGATGGAGAACCCAATGACAGCGCTCTTCGGCTACGGATTCATCCCGATCATCCTCATCCTGCTGGCGATCGCATCGCTGCGCATCCTGCGCGAGTACGAGCGCGGCGTGATCTTCCAGCTGGGCCGCTTCTGGAAGGTGAAGGGCCCGGGCCTCGTGATCGTCATCCCCGGCTTCCAGCAGATGGTCCGGATCGACCTGCGCACCGTCGTGATCGATGTGCCCTCCCAGGACGTGATCACGCGCGACAACGTCTCGGTGCAGGTCAACGCGGTGATCTACATGCGGGTGCTCGACCCGGAACTCGCCGTGATCCAGGTCGAGAACTACATGGATGCGACCTCGCAGCTCGCGCAGACGACCCTGCGGGCGATCCTCGGCAAGCACGACCTCGATTCGGTGCTGGGTGAACGCGAGCAGATCAACCAGGACCTGCAGCAGGTGCTCGACGTCCAGACCGACGCCTGGGGCATCAAGGTGTCGAACGTCGAACTCAAGCACGTCGACCTCAACGAGAGCATGGTGCGGGCGATCGCGCGCCAGGCCGAGGCCGAGCGCGAGCGGCGCGCCAAGGTCATCCACGCCGAGGGTGAATCCCAGGCCGCGGCCCAGCTCCTGCAGGCGGCGCGCGAACTCGCCGCCCAGCCCGAGGCGATCCAGCTGCGCTACCTGCAGACGCTCACCCAGATCGCCAACGAACGAACGTCCACGATCGTCTTCCCCATACCGATCGAGCTGCTCGGCGCGATAATGAGCAAGGTGCCGACGAAGCCGGCGAACGACAGGGAGTAGTGCGGATGAGCGAGGCGGGCGACGCGGGGGCGGCCCCGGGGGCGGAGCGTGCGCGAGACGAACGACAGATGCCCGGCATCGCGGCGGCCTACGTCGCGCGCGCGGACGGCCGGCTCCAGTCGCTCGAGCTGACCCGCGGCCCCTGGGATCCCGGGCACCAGCACGCCGGCCCGCCCAGCGCCGCCATCGCCCGCGCGATCGAGGCCGCCGCCGCCCGCCATGGGCTGGACCATCTCGCCCGCCTCACCGTCAACCTGCTGCGCCCCGTGCCGATCACCGAACTGGCAATCGAGGTACACGAGGACTACGTCGGGCGCAGCGCCGGCCACTTCTCGGCGCGGCTCCTGGCCGACGGCCGGGAATGCGCCCGCGTCACCGCGCTTGCCCTGCGCCGCATCGATGCGCCGGTGCCCGCCGGCACCGCGGGCCACCCGTTGCCGGGGCCGCCGCGACCGCCCGGGATGTGCCCCGTGGCACACATGCCGGTGTTTCGAGAGCAACTCGGCTACGACGACCTGGTCGAGATCCGGGTGGTGAGCGGCAAGCTCTTCGACGGCCCGACCAGCGCCTGGTTCCGGCTGCGCCATCCCCTGGTCGAGGGCGAGACGCCCAGCCCGTACCAGACGGTCGCGGTCGCGGCCGATTCCGGCAACGGGATCAGCGCCGTGCTCGACTTCGATCGCTACATCTTCATCAACAGCGACCTCACCATCAACCTGCTGCGCCCGCCGCAGGGACGGTGGGTCTGCCTCGATGCCCGGACCCACTTCGGCGACACCGGCAGCGGGCTCGCGGAGTCGGCGCTGTACGACGAGCAGGGCCTCGTCGGCCGGGCCACGCAGAGCCTGGTGATGCGGCCACGGGAGCCCTAGCCGTGGGCGGGGCCGTGCGCCGTGCCGGGCACCGTACCCCGATGCCCGGGGGTCGGCGCCTCGCGCTGGGCGTGATCGGCGCCCTGGCGCTGGCCGTCGCCGCCTGCGGCGTGCGCATCGGCAGCATCGACATGCGCTTCGGCAACATCGACCTGAGCCTCGATTCCGGCATCGGCACCGCGACGACCGTGGTGGTGCGCAACCCGACCGACTGGGCCCGGCTCTGGCGCGACCACGATTCGCGCATCCTGCCCTCGCGGCCCCTGCCCTTCGTCGACTTCGGGCAGGACATCGTCGTGGCCATCTTCCTCGGCCAGCGGACCGACCGCTGCCACGAGGTGCGCATCGAGCGGGTGCTGCTCTTCGACGACAACCACATCGTCGTGCGCTATCGCGAGCTGGTCGTCGCGTCCGGCACCGCCTGCGCCTTTGGCCTGTCCTGGCCGTCCACCATCGTGCGCATCCCCTTCACCGGCCTGCCGGTGCGCTTCGAGCACCTGGGCACGAGCATCCTCGAGTGAGGCCGGCCCGTACATGGAGGAGACCATGGGAACCTACACGGCGCAGATCGACTGGCATCGCGATGGCCAGGACTTCCTCGGCAACCGCTTCAGCCGCCGGCATGCGATGCGCTTCGATGCCGGCCTCGAGGTGCCCGGATCGTCCTCGCCCCATGTCCTGCCGGCACCGTATTCGGACCCGTCGGCCGTCGATCCCGAGGAGATGTTCGTGGCCTCTCTCTCGAGCTGCCACATGCTCTGGTTCCTCGTCTTCGCCGTGAAGCGCAAGTTCGTGGTGGAGCGCTATTCGGACTCGGCTGTCGGCATCATGGAGAAGAACCCGCAGGGCAGGATGGCCATGACGGTGGTCACGCTGCGGCCCAGGGTGGAATTCTCCGGCGAGCGGCTCCCGAGCCGCGAGGAAGTCGAGCAGATGCATCATCGTGCCCACGAGGAGTGCTTCATCGCCAATTCGGTGAAGACCGAGGTGCGGTGCGAGCCGGTGCACGAGGCTGGCTGAGCCGCCAGCGAGCGGGCGGCCGGCGTCAACGGAGGAGACCGACATGCTGGAAGGCGCCGTGGATTGGCCCGAGGATCTCGCCCGTCGCTATCGGCGCGAGGGCTGGTGGCAGGACGTCGGCGTCTTCGACGTGCTGGCGCATGCGGCGCAGCGCGCCCCGGACAAGACGGCGATCGTCGCCGGGGATCGCCGCATCAGCTATGGCGCGTTGCGGTGCGACGCCGAGCTGCTCGCCGCCCGGCTGCGCGCGCTCGGCATCGCGCGGCGCGACCGGGTGGTGGTCCAGCTGCCGAACGTTCCGGAGTTCGTCACGACCTATTTCGCGCTGGCCCGGATCGGCGCGATCCCCGTGATGGCGCTGCGGGCGCATCGCCAGTCCGAAGTGCGGCACTTCCTCGCGGCTTCGGGCGCGGTCGCCTACGTGATCGCGGATCGCATCGGCGATTTCGACTACCGGACCATGGCGCGCGAGCTGCAGGTCCAGGCCCCCGCGCTGCGCCATGTGGTGGTGGTCGGCGAACCGCTGGAAGGCCAGCATGCCTTCGCCGGGCTGATGGACGAAGCCGCGCACGCGCCCGCTGCCCATGACGCCGGCGGCGCGCGGAACATCCCGGACGAAGGGCCGGTCGATCCGGGCGAGGTCGCGACGATGCTGCTCTCGGGCGGCACCACCTCGATGTCGAAGCTGATCCCGCGCACCCATCGCGACTACGTGCTCAATGCGCGCCTGTGCGGCAAGGCGGCGGGCTTCGATGCGGGCACCGTGTTCATGGCGATCCTGCCGCTCGGCCACAACTACAATCTCGCCTCGCCGGGCCTGCTCGGCACGTTCTACTACGGCGGCACGGTGGTGCTGGCGCCTTCGCCCGACGCCGACGCGGTGTTCTCCCTGGTCGAGCGCGAGCGCGTGACCGTGCTCGCCGCGGTCGTGCCGCTGATCGCCACCTGGCTCGGCTCCGACATCGAGCGCCGCTACGACCTGTCCTCGCTGCGCGTGGTGCAGAACGGCGGCGCGCGCCTGGCGCCGGAGCTGCGTGGCCGCCTGCGCGAGCGCTTCGACTGCATCCCGCAGGAGATCTACGGCACGGCGGAAGGACTGATCAACATGACGCGGCTCGACGACCCCGACGAGCTGCTGCTGCATTCCTCGGGCGCGCCCGTATGCGAGGCCGACGAGATCCGCGTCGTCGACGACGACGGCAGGGAGCTCCCCGACGGCGAGGCGGGGGAGCTGGTCACGCGCGGGCCCTACACGATCCGCGGCTACTACGCCGCGCCCGACAAGAACGCGGAAGCCTTCACGGCGGACGGCTTCTACCGGATGGGCGACATCGTGCGCAAGCGCGGGCGCTACGTCTTTGCCGAGGGCCGCAGGAAGGACATGATCAACCGCGGCGGCGAGAAGATCAGCTGCGAGGAAGTCGAGAACCTCGTCTTCGCGCATCCCAAGGTCAAGGCGGTCACCCTGGTGGCGATGCCCGACCCGATATTCGGGGAGAAGGCCTGCGCCTTCGTCATCCCGCACCCAGGCGAATTGCTCGGCTTCGATGAACTGGTGGACTTCCTGCGCCGACAGGGCATCGCGAGCTTCAAGCTGCCGGAGCGGCTGGAACTGGTCGACGAGTTCCCGGTCAGCCCCGTGGGCAAGATCCTCAAGCGACAGCTGCGCGAGACGATCGCCGGGCGCATCGAGCAGGAGCGCGGGGCATGAAGGTCCTGGTCGCGGGAGCCGGGCCGGCCGGGCTGTATCTCGCCTATCTCCTGAAGCGCCAGGATCCCGATCACGAGATCCGCATCGTCGAGCAGAACCCGGCGGGCTCGACCTTCGGCTTCGGCGTGGTGTTCTCCGACCGCGCGCTGGACTTCCTGCGCGACGACGATCCCGGCACCCACGACCTGATCGTTCCGGCCATGGAGCGCTGGTCGGACCTCGCGCTGGTCCACCGCGGCGAGAAGGTGGTGATCGATGGCATCGGCTTCGCCGCCATCGGCCGGCTCGAGCTGCTTCGGCTGCTGCAGCGCCGGCTGGCGTCGGTCGGGGTGGTGCCCGAGTACGGCAGGACGCTCGTCGACGAGGCCGAACTGCTGGGACACGACCTCGTGGTGGCCGCGGACGGCGCGAACTCCTTCGTGCGGACCGGCCTGGCCGCCGAGTTCGGCACCACGGTCACGCCGCTGTCGAACCGCTTCGCCTGGTATGGCACGACGCGGCGATTCGACACGCTGACCCAGACCTTCGTGCGCAACGAGTGGGGCAGCTTCAACGCCCATCACTACCGCTATGCCCCCGGCATGAGCACCTTCATCGTCGAATGCGATCCACTCACCTGGGCGCGGGCGGGCTTCGCGGACATGGACGAGGCGCGCACGAAGGCCTTCTGCGAGCACGTCTTCGCCGAAGCCCTGGGCGGCGCGCCGCTGATCGCGAACCGGTCGATCTGGCGCCGGTTCCCGAAGATCGCCAACGAGCGCTGGTCGGTCGGCAATCGTGTCCTGGTGGGCGACGCCTTGCGCACCGCCCACTTCTCCATCGGCTCGGGCACGCGGCTCGCATTCGAGGATGTCATCGCCCTGGCCAGGGCGTTGCGCGAGCGGGCCGATGACTCGGCCGATGCCATAGAGGAAGCGCTGGCTGCCTACGAAGCCGCGCGCCGGCCGATCGTCGAGAAGCTGGTGGCGGCCGCCGACCGCAGCGCCGACTGGTACGAGAACTTCACCGAGCACATGGCGCTGGACCCCTGGGCGATGGCATGGAGCTACATCCAGCGCAGCGGCCGGGTCGATCCGGCACGGCTCGAGACGGTGTCGCCGCGCTTCGTGGCGCAGATGCGGGCGCAGGGTAGCGTCGGGTAGTACGCGATGCAGCTCGCCTTGCGAAGGGTCGGGGCGCTGGCCGTCCTGCACCTCATCCTGGTGGTGCCCGACCATCCCGACGCCTTCGGCCTGCACGCCCTGTTGCGGGCGCCGGTCGAGCTGCCGATCGTGGTGCTGGTCCTGCTCCTGTGCCCGCGCTCCCGGTGGCCCCTGCTGCGCGCCACGCTCGTCGCCGTCCTGGGGCTGATCGTGCTGGCGCGGGCCGCGGACCTGGCGGCCTATGCGAGCCTGGGCCGGCCGTTCAACTGGTTGCTCGACCTGCATCTCGCGGGCGCCAGCCTCGACCTGCTGGTGGGCGCACTCGGCCTCGCGCGCACCGCCGCACTGGTGGCCATGGCGGCGATCGCCTGGCTCGTCCTGCTGCTGCTGGCCTGGTGGGCCACCGGCGTGCTGCGCGCCGGCGAAGGAATGCGCCGGCCCGCCGCGGCCGGCGCGGTCGTCGCGGCCATGGTCGTGGGTGGCATCCACCTGGGGGCCGCAGCCGGGCCGGCGCCGGCGCTCACCACGGCCGACGCGAGCCGCTCGGTGCTGGAGCACCTGCGCTCGCTGCGGGCCGGCCTCGCCGACCGGGCCGGGTTTCGAGCTGAACTGGCCGAGGACAGGTTCGCGCGCATCCCTTCGGCTCGCCTCCTCGCGCGGCTCCGCGATATCGACGTCCTGTTCCTCTTCGTCGAATCCTACGGCCGGAGCAGCCTCGAGAATCCCCGGTTCGCCCCGGTCGTCGACGACGCGCTCGCGGATTTCGAGCAAGCCGCCGCGGCCGCGGGCTTCGGCGCGCGCAGCGCGTGGCTGACTTCGCCGATCCAGGGCGGCCAGAGCTGGCTCGCGCATGCCACGCTGCTCGCGGGCCTGCGGATCGACGACCAGCGTCGCCACCAGAGCCTGCTCCTGAGTGACCGACCGACGCTCGTCGGCGATTTCGGGCGGGCGGGGTGGCGCACGATCGCCGTCATGCCGGCGGTCGACAGGCCCTGGCCGGAGGCGCGCTTCTTCGGCTTCGATCGCGTCTACGATGCGCACGCCCTCGGCTACGCGGGCGAGCCCTTCAACTGGGTGACCATGCCGGACCAGTTCACGCTGGCGGCGCTTCGCTCCCTGGAGCTGGATCGAAGCGGGAGGCCGACCATCATGGCCAGCGTCGCGCTCATCTCGAGCCATGCGCCCTGGACGCCGATTCCGCCGGTCCTCGCCTGGGAGGATATCGGCGACGGCTCCGTGTTCACCGCCTACGCCCGTGCCGGCGATCCGCCGGACGTGGTCTGGCGGGATCCCGATCGCATCCGCGCGCAGTACCTGCGTTCGATCGACTACGTCCTGCGCACGCTGACGTCCTTCGTCCGGTCCTATGGCCGCGACGACGTGCTGATCGTGGTCGTGGGCGATCACCAGCCGGCCCGGGTCGTGACCGGCGAAGTCGCCTCGTTCGACGTCCCCGTCCATTTCCTCAGTCGCAACGAGGCGGTCCTCGGCCACATCGACGACTGGGGCTGGAGCCACGGCATGCGTCCTGGCGCCGAGGCACCGGTATGGCCCATGGAGCAGCTGCGCGAGCGCTTCCTCGCGGCGTTCACGCCGCCCGCCGCGCCGTCGGACCCCTAGCCGATCTGCTTCAGTGCTTCCTCGAGCTGGCCCACGGTCCGATCGATGTCGTTCAGCTTGTCGAGCCCGAACAGGCCGAGCCGGAAGGTGCTGAAGTCCTCCGGTTCGTCGCACTGCAGCGGCACGCCGGCCGCCGTCTGCAGCCCCAGCTTGAGGAACGCCTTGCCCGAGCGCACCTCCGGGTCGTCGGTGTAGCTGACGACCACACCGGGCGCCTCGTAGCCCGGCGCCGCCACGCTGCGAAAGCCGCGACGCGCGAGCAGCGCGCGTACCTTGTCGCCGAGTTCCTGCTGCCGGTCGCGCGCCTTGCCGAAGCCGTAGGCCCGGGTCTCGAGCATCGCGTCGCGCACCCCGCGCAACGCATCGGTGGGCATCGTGGCGTGGTAGGCATGGCCCCCGCTCTCGTAGGCCTCCATGATCTGCAGCCACTTGCGCAGGTCACAGGCGAAGCTCGAGCTGCGGGTGTCCTCGATGCGCTGGCGCGCGGTCTTGCCGAGCATGATGAACGCGCTGCAGGGCGAACCGCTCCAGCCCTTCTGCGGCGCGCTGATCAGGATGTCGACGCCGCAGGCGGCCATGTCGACCCAGATCGTGCCCGATGCGATGCAGTCGAGCACGAACATGCCGCCGACCGCGTGCGTGGCATCGGCCACCTGGCGCATGTAGTCGTCGGGCAGCATCAGGCCGGCGGCCGTCTCGACATGGGGAGCAAAGACCAGGTCCGGCTTCTCGCGCGCGATGGTGGCGACGACCTCGTCGATCGGCGGCGGCGCGAAGGGCGCCTGCCTGCCTTCCTCGACCGGCCGCGCCTTGAGCACGATCGATTCGGAGGGGATGTCGCCCATCTCGAAGATCTGCGTCCAGCGGTAGCTGAACCAGCCGGTGCGGATCACGAGGCACTTGTTGCCGTGCGCGAACTGGCGCGCCACGCCCTCCATGCCGAAGCTGCCGCTGCCCGGCATGACGATCGCGGCCGGGGCGTTGTACACCTCCTTCAGGGTGGCCGAGATGTCCAGCATCACCTGCTGGAACTTGCGAGACATGTGGTTGAGCGCACGGTCGGTGAAGACCACCGAATACTCGAGCAGGCCGTCGGGATCGACATTGGGCAGCAGGCCGGGCATGGTGTCTCCGTGTTCCAGTTCGAATGGCCCGGCCAGCTTAGCACCTGCCGGGCCGTGCGCCGCATCACCCCGCCCCGAGGGCCTCGACCAGTCCAGGCAGGGCGGCCGCGGCCGTCGCCTGCCAACGGAAGTCCACCCGCGAGGCGACCGCCCCCGGCTGCGGGTTGATCTCCACGATCAGGGCATCGTCCGGCGCCAGGCCCACCAGCCCCGCCGCCGGATACACCACGCCGGAGGTTCCCACGATGAGCAGCAGGTCGCAGGCGGCGATCCGCCGGCAGGCCTCGTCCACGACGTCCTGGTCGAGGCCTTCGCCGAACCAGACCACGCCCGGGCGCACGGAGCCCCCGCAGGCCGCGCAGCGCGGCGGCGGCAAGCGGCGCTGCGGAGTGGCCGGCGGCGGGTCCGCCACCACATGGGGTTCGCCGCAGGCGGCGCAGCGGGCGGCGAAGAGGCTGACATGCAGGTGCAGCACATCCGTCACGCCCGCGCGCTCGTGCAGGTCGTCGACGTTCTGCGTCACGACCGTCGCATCGAAATGCCGCTGGAGCCGGGCAACCGCGATGTGGCCGGGATGCGGCCGCGCCGCCATCACGAGGCCGCGTCGCCATTCGTACCAGCCCCATACGAGCGCCTCGTCGCGATGCCACGCCTGCGGCGTCGCCAGTTCCTGCGGGTCGAACTCGCTCCACAGGCCATTGCTGCCGGAGCGGAAGGTGGGAATCCCGCTGTCCTCCGACATCCCGGCCCCGCTGAACACGACGATACGGTCCGGTCGCCGTGACGACAGGAGCTTCGTGAGCTGCGGCGGAACGCGCGGTCGTCCGTCTCCCGGCATGGCATCTCCCCTCAAGGTTGGCGGCCCTTCGGCACCGGCTTCGCTCGCGGCCGCCGGCGCCGCAACCGCACCGCCACGATCCACACCAGGTTCACCACGACCCAGGTGAGCGCCGCACCGGTGACGGCGAAGACGGCCAGGCCGAGCATCAGCGGCTTGCCGATATGCCCGAGCCGTTGCCACCAGCGTGGCGTCGGTTCGACGAGCGGCGGGCCTGCTTCCTCGGGGCTGTGGACCGGTTCGGGCGGGGCTGCCTCCTCGTCGATCGTCTCGATCTCGCGCGTGATCTCCTTGGCCAGCGCCTCGACCTGCGCCTTCGAGTCCTCGGGATCGACCGGCTCGCCAAGCAGCCACGCGCCGGTCTGGTAGGCGGCGACGCCGATGGGCACGTAGGTGAGCGGATTGGAGACGAGGGTCGCGACCGCCGCAACGGGAAGGTTGGCACGCAGCAGGAGCGCCACCCCGGCCGCCGCCGCGATCTGCATGACCGGGGCCAGGAAGCCGAAGAAGACCCCGATCGCGGCGCCGGCCGCAACCCGGCGCCGGCTCAGGTTCCACAACCAGGGGCGGCGCAGCAGCGGGCCCATCCAACGGAGGCTGCGGTTGGCGCGCAGCCTTTCCTCGGACGGCAGCCACCGCTGGATGCGTTGCCGGATCGTCATGGCGCGATACTAACTGCACGCACCAGCGCCGCCGCGCGCGCCCGCGCCGGCGGCACGGTGGCTGCCCGTTCAGGCCGCCTTGAGCTCGAGCCGGCGCCGGTGCAGGATCGGCTCGGTGTAGCCCGAGGGCTGCGTCACGCCCTCGAACACCAGGTCGCAGGCCGCCTTGAAGGCGATCGTGTCGAAGCCCGGGGCCATCGGCCGGTACGCCGGGTCGCCGGCATTCTGCTTGTCGACCACCGCCGCCATGCGCTTCATCACTTCCATGACCTGCGCCTTGTCGACGATGCCGTGGTGCAGCCAGTTGGCGATGTGCTGGGAGGAGATCCGGCAGGTGGCGCGGTCTTCCATCAGGCCGACGTCGTTGATGTCGGGCACCTTGGAGCAGCCCACGCCCTGGTCGATCCAGCGCACCACGTAGCCGAGGATGCCCTGGGCGTTGTTCTCGAGCTCCGCCCGGATCTCGTCGGCGCTCCATGACGGATTCGGCTCGACCGGGATGGTGAGGATGTCCTCGAGCTTCGCGCGACGGCCACCGCGGGCGATCTCCTTCTGCACCGCGAAGACGTCGACCTGGTGGTAGTGGGTGGCATGCAGGGTGGCCGCCGTCGGGCTCGGCACCCAGGCGCAGTTGGCGCCGGCCTTCGGATGGCCGATCTTCTGCTCGAGCATCGCCGCCATGAGGTCGGGCATCGCCCACATGCCCTTGCCGATCTGGGCGCGGCCCGACAGGCCGCAGGCGAGCCCGACATCGACGTTCCAGTCCTCGTAGGCGGAGATCCAGGGCTGCGACTTCATCTGCGCCTTGCGGATCATGGGGCCGGCGTTCATCGAGGTATGGATCTCGTCGCCGGTGCGGTCGAGGAAGCCGGTGTTGATGAACATCACCCGCTTGCGGGCGGCGCGCACGCATTCCTTGAGGTTGACGGTGGTGCGCCGCTCCTCGTCCATGATCCCGATCTTGACGGTATTGGCCGGCAGGCCCAGCGCCTGCTCGACCCGGGTGAAGGTCTCGTCGGCGAAGGCGACTTCGTCGGGGCCGTGCATCTTGGGCTTGACCACGTAGACCGAACCCGTCGTCGAGTTGCGCATGCCGTCCTTCTTGCCGAGGTCGTGGCAGGCGACCAGCGTGGTGCACATCGCGTCGAGCAGGCCCTCGGGCACCTCGTTGCCGTCGCGATCGAGGATCGCCGGGGTCGTCATGAGGTGGCCGACGTTGCGCACCAGCATGAGCGAGCGTCCCTTGAGCCGGAGCGGCTTGCCGTCGACGCCGGTGTATTCGCGATCCGGATTGAGGCGGCGGGTGAAGCGGCTGCCGCCCTTGGTCACGTCCTCGGCGAGGTCGCCCTTCATCAGGCCCAGCCAGTTGCGGTAGACGAGCGCCTTGTCCTCGCCGTCGACCGCCGCGACCGAGTCCTCGCAGTCCATGATGGTGGTGATCGCCGCCTCGAGCAGCACGTCCGCGACGCCGGCGGCATCGGTCGCGCCGATGTCGTGCTTGCGGTCGATGACGATCTCCAGATGCAGGTGGTTGTTGCGCAGCAGGACCGCCGTCGGGGCCGCGGCGTCGCCACGGTGACCGACAAGGCCCGCCGGGTCCTTCAGCCCGGTCTCGCCGTCCTTCGTCTTCGCGACGAGCTTGCCGCCGGCGACCGCGTAGGCGGTGACATCGGCATGGCTGCCCCGCTCGAGCGGCACCGCCTGGTCGAGGAACCTGCGCGCCCAGGCGATGACACGCGCGCCGCGGGCGGGGTCGTAGCCGCCGGCCGTGGGCGCATCGCCCATCGCGTCGGTGCCGTAGAGGGCGTCGTAGAGGCTGCCCCAGCGGGCGTTGGCGGCATTGAGCGCGTAGCGCGCGTTCATGACCGGTACCACCAGCTGGGGGCCCGGGATCGAGGCGATCTCCGGGTCGACGTTCGCGGTTTCGGCAGTGAAGTCGGGCCCTTCGGGCAGCAGGTAGCCGATCTCGCGCAGGAAGGCCTGGTATTCGGCGGAATCGATGGCCTTGCCCTTGCGCTCGAGATGCCACTGGTCGATTTTTTCCTGGAGCTCCTCTCGCCTGGCGAGCAGCGCCCGGTTCTTCGGCGCAAGGTCGTGGACCAGGTCGGACAGTCCCTTCCAGAACGCGTCCGAGGCGACGCCCGAGCCGGGCAGCGCCTCGGACTCGAGCATGTCGTGCAGCACGCGGGACACGGCCAGGCCGTACTTGTCGATGCGCTCAGTCATGATGGTTTCTCCTCGTTTCGATTGATCGGGCGGCGGGCTGGCCACATGCCACCGCGAGCACGTCGGTCAGCAGCGCGCCGGTGAAATCGGGTTCGGTGCCCAGCTCGTCGAGCGGGGCGCCCTGGCGGTTGATCCAGAAGCTCGTGTAGCCATGCCAGCGGGCGCCGATGGCGTGCCAGCAGTTCGACGACACGAAGAGGATGCGGCGCGCCTCGCAGCCGAAGGCGGCCGGTCCGAGCGCGTAGACCGCATCGCTCGTCTTGAAGCTGCGCACCTGGTCGGCGGAGAGCACGCTGTCGAAGAGCGTCGTCATCCCGGCCGAGCGCAGCGAAACCGCGATCATCTCGGGATCGCCGTTGGTCAGTACGCCGAGCG
>DAIMFM010000023.1:0-4370 GCA_036724585.1 Burkholderiaceae bacterium
CAGCATGGCGGCGCGGGCGACCCCGATGTCGGCCGCCGCGGCCACCAGGGCCTCCTCGGCGGCGCGCAGGTCGGGGCGCAGGCGCAGCAGGTCGATGGGCCGGTTGACCGGCAGCGCGCCACGCAGGGCAGGGACCCTGGCGCGATCGTCGGCGCCCTCGGCCTCCGGGGCCGGCGGATTGGCGGCGGGCGTGGGACCGGCCGCTGCGCGCGGACGCTCGCCGGCGAGTACCTGGAGCGCGGTGTGCGCCTGGCTCGCGCGGATGCCGGCGCGGGCGACTTCCGCCTCGACCGACGCGAGCTCGGCCCGGGCCCGGTCGCCGTCGAGCCGGGGCGAGAGCCCGGCTTCGACCCGGATCCGCGCGACCTCCAGCACATCGCCCTGCAAGGCCAGGGCGTCGCCGAGCGTGGCGAGGTCGGCGAGGGCCTCGCGCCATTCGACGAAGGCGCGCGCGGTGAGGCCGGCGACCGCGAGCCGGCTGGCCTGTTCGAGATGCACGACGCGCAGGACCCCGGCCGCCGCCGAGCGCTGGGCCTGGCGCAGGCCGCCCCAGAGGTCCGCATCCCAGTCCAGGGTGACGCCGGCACGCGGATCGCCGCCCCGCGCGCCGGCGCCACGCGATCCGAGCGCGGTGCGCAGCTGGGCCGTGACCAGCGGCGATCGCTGTGCCCGCGCGATCTCGAGCAGCGCATGCGCCTGCGCCACCCGTTCACGGGCGATGACGACGTCGGGGCTGCCTGCCAGCGCCCGCTCGACCCAGACGGCGAGCGCGGGATCGTCGAAGCGGTGCCACCAGCGCAGGTCCTCCGGCGCCGGCCGGGGCGCATCGACGGGTGCCGCGACATAGGTGTCGGTCGGCGTGATGCCCAGCGTCGGCGCGTCCATTTCCGCCGGCACGGAGGCGCAGCCGGCCGCCAGGACGAGCGCGCCCGGCAGCGCGATGCGCGCCGCGGTACGCCGGCATGCGCGACGACGGCTCATCGCGCTTCCATGTCCGGGGGCGGCCCGGCCGCCGCGCCACCGGCGGCCCCCATGTCCGCGGGCGGCTCGGCGGCGGCCTCGAGTTCCTGCGCCAGGGCTTCGCCGTGGTGTGCGCGCGGCTTCGAGAAACGGGCGAGGCCGAGGTAGATGACCGGCGTCAGGAAGAGCGTGAAGAAGGCGGCGAACGAAAGCCCGCCGAAGATCACCGCGCCGATCGCGATGCGGGCCTCGGCGCCGGCGCCGGTGGCGAGCACCAGCGGGAGGGCGCCGAGCACCGTCGAGGCCATCGTCATCAGGATCGGCCGCAGGCGGATCGTCGCGGCCTGGAACGAGGCCTCCATCACCGACAGGCCGCGGTCGCGCAACTGGTCGGCGAACTCCACCATCAGGATGCTGTTCTTGGCCATCACGCCGATCAGCAGCACGAGGCCGATCTGGCTGTAGATGTTGAGCGATACACCGCCGAGCAGCATCGCGAAGACGGCCGCCGCCAGGCCGAATGGCACGGTGAGGCTCACGACCGTCGCGCTGGTCAGGCTCTCGAACTGGGCGACGAGCACCAGGAACACGACGAGCATCGCGATGGCGAACGTGAGCTGCATGTCGCGCTCGCTCTCCTCGAGCGTTGCCGCATCGCCGCGAAAGACCAGGCCCATGGATTCGGGAAGCTCGCGCTCGGCGAGGCGGCGCAGGTCTTCGATGGCCTGTCCGAGCGGGTAGTCGTCGCGTGCGGTGGCCTCGACCTGGACCGCCCGGCGCTGGGCGTAGCGTGGCAGCTCCGCCGGGATCGCGCCCTGCTCGAAGTGGACGAACTGCACGAGCGGCACGAGCCGGCCGTCACCGGTGCGCACCCGGTACATGAGGAGGTCCTCGGGATCGGTGGCGCCGCGCCGGTTCGACTGGACGAAGACGGGCACGGCGCGGTCGCCGACGTTGAGTTCGCTCACCTCGGCGCCGTCGACCAGCGCCCGCAGGGTGATGTCGATGGTTTCCACGCCGACCCCGAGTTCCTCGGCGCGTTCGCGATCGACCTGCAGCGCGAGCTGCGGTTGCGTCGCGCGCCAGTCGACGTAGACGTCGGCGAGCCCGGGCAGTTCGCGCTCCGCGGCCGCGGCGAAATCGAAGGCCACCATCGCGATCGTGGCATGGTCCTCGCCCGTTATCGCCATCCGGATGCCGCTGTCGCCGGAGCTGGAACCGAGGCTGGTGCCGCTGCGCACCTGCGCGCGGACGCCGGGCAGTTCCTCGAGTTGCGCCATGACCCTGGCGGCCAGCTCCTGCTGGCGCGGTTCGCGCTCATCCCAGTCGACGAGGGGCGCGACGATCTCGACCCGGTTCATGTCGTAGCGACCGGTGATGGTGTAGATCGTGGTGACCAGGCCCTCGTCGCGCAGCGGCTCGATGGCACGCAGCGCGACCTCGAGCTGGCGGTCCATGTAGGCGAGGCTGGAGCCGTCCGGACCGGTGAGCCGGACCTGGAGCACGCCGCGATCCTCCGTGGGCGTGAGCTGCTGCGCGAGCCCGCGGAAGCCGACCAGCGCGAGCAGCGCCAGCACGACGCAGGCCGCCACGACCAGCCAGGCATGGCGCAAGGCGAGCCGCAGGGCGCGCTGGTAGCCGTGGGCGAACGGCCGGCCGATCGCCGCCAGCACGCGCTCGGCTCGCCGCGGCCGGCGGTCGCCCGGCAGCCGGGCGGCGATCATCGGCGCGAGGCTGAGGGCGACGAAGGCGGACAGCGCGACCGCGATCGCCATCACGAAGCCGAACTCGGCGAACAGGCGCCCGGTCAGCGACGGCAGGAAGGAGATCGGGATGAAGACCGCGGCCAGCGTCGCGGTCGTGGCCATGATCGCGAAGAAGACCTCGCGGGTGCCGAGCACTGCGGCGGCCCGCGGGCCGAGGCCTTCGGCGCGCCGGCGCATGATGTTCTCCAGCACCACGATCGTGTCGTCGACCACCAGGCCGCTCGCGAGCACCAGCGCGAGGAGGGTCAGGATGTTGAGCGAGTAGCCGAGCAGCCAGATCGCCGCCAAGGTGCCGACCAGCGACACCGGGATGGACACCGCTGGAATGAGGGTCGAGCGCAGGCGTCCGAGGAACAGGCCCACCACGGTGATCACGATGGCGACCGAGAGAAGCAGGCTGGTGCGGACTTCCTCGATCGCCCCCTCGATGAAGATCGCCTCGTCGGAGACGACGCTGACCCGCATCGAGGGATTGTTGCGATTGAAGCGTTCGATCGCGCGCCGGACGCCCGCCGAGATCTCGACGCTGTTGGATTGGGCCTGGCGCACGACGCCCAGGTTGACCACGGTGCGCCCGTCGAGCCGCACGTAGGACACCGGGTCGGCGGGCGAGAAGAAGGCGTCGGCGACGTCGCCCAGGCGTACGTTCGGGCGCAGCCTCAGCGCCTCGACCGCCGCCGGCGTGGCGACCGAGGCATCGGCGCGCACCAGTACTTCGACGTCGCCCGATTCGAGGCTGCCGGCCGGCACGTCGGCGCGCACCGTGCGCAGCACGCGGGCGACGTCGTCGACCGCGAGGTCCCGGGCCGCGAGCCGCGCGGGATCGATGCGCACCCGCATGACCCGCTCGCGCCCACCGAACGCCACGACGTCCGCGACGCCCGGAACCGACACGAGCTCGGGTTCGAGCTGCTCGTCGATGGCGCGGGTCAGTTCGTCGATCGCGAGTTCGCTGCTGGAGATGGCCAGCTGCATCACCGGCTGGGCGTCCGCGTCCGCCTTGATGATGATCAGGTTCTCGATGCCTTCGGGCAGGTCGCGCTCGATCCGCGCGACCGCATCGCGGACGTCGTTGGCCGCATCGACGAGATCGACGTCCGGCCGGAACTCGATGATCACCCGCAGGTTGCCTTCCTCGCTCGCCGAGCGCACGGTGTACACGCCCGGGACGCGGGCCGCTGCGCCTTCGATGATCCGCGTCGCCTCGGTGTCGAGCGTCTCCGGCGCGGCTCCCGGGTAGGCGGCGCGTACCGCGACGACCGGGCGGTCGACGTTGGGCAGCTCCCGGATCTCGATCCCGCGCAAGGCCCCCGCGCCGGCGATCATGATCAGCAGGTTCATCACGATCACCAGCCAGGGCCGTCGGATCGACAGTGCCGGCAGGTCGTTGGCGCGGTCGTCGGTCATCCCGCCGGCTGGCCCCATGCCCCGCCCGCCGGGGCGACCTCGCGCACCTCGGTACCGTCGCGCAGCCGGTGGGCCCCTTCGACCACGACCGTCTCGCCGGCTTCGAGTTCGCCGTCGACCAGGACCAGTTCGCCCATGCGGCGCAGGGAACGCACCGGCACTTCGTGGGCCTTCCCGTCGCGCACGACCCAGACGAAGGAGCCGTCGCGTCCCCACTGCTGCGCGAGCTGTGGGATC
>DAIMFM010000023.1:4380-16026 GCA_036724585.1 Burkholderiaceae bacterium
CCAGCCGGCGCTGGCCCGGGAGGCTGAGCCGGACCTCGAAGGACATGCCGGGGCGCAACAGGTCCTCGGTGTTGTGCAGGTCGGCGAGCAGGCGCACGTTGCGGGTGAGCGGGTCGACCCGGCTGTCGATCTGCGCGACCCGGCCCGCGAACTCCCGTCCCGGGAAGGCCACCGTCGTCGCGGTGACGTGCTGTCCCACGGCAAGGCGGCCGAGCCAGGCCTCGGGGACCTCGAAGGAGACCCGGATCACCCGGCGATCGTCGATCGTCGCGACCAGCGTATCGGGGGTGATCCGGTCGCCCTTGTGGACCTGGGTGATGCCGACGACGCCACTGAAGGGCGCGCGCAACTGCCGATCGGCCAGGTTCTCGCGCGCCTGCGCCAGGGCGATCTCGGCCTCGCGCAGGCGGGTGCGCGCATCGTCCACCACGCTGGCCGGCACCGCGCCGCTGTCGCGCGTGTTCGCATAGCGCTCGAGCAGCCGCGTCGCGGCATCGACCTGGCTGGCGGCGAGATCGACGGCCAGCTGCTCCTGGCGATCGACCAGGCGCAGCAGGACCGTTCCCTCGAGTACGCGGTCGCCGGCGATGAAATCGACGGACGCGACCTCGCCCGCGACCGCGGGGCGCAGGCTGGCGGCGCGCAACGCCTCGCCCGAGCCGATCGCGGTGATGTGCAGGGTGTCGTCGACCAGGGTCACGGCTGCGGTGATGACGGGGGGCGCCTGCGCAAGGGCCGGGCGCGGCAAGGCTGTGGCGAGCAGGGCGCCCGCCAGGAGCAGGGCGGCCGCCAGGAGGGCGGCGGGGCGTTGCGCAGACCGGATGACGCTCATCTCCCGAGGCTTCGAAGGCATGCGGGCGCTTCGGCGCCCGCGAACCGGGATCGTATCGCGACTCATCATGCTGCAACGCGGCATCCGGGTCGGGGTCGCAAGCGCTTTACGTACGGTCGATTTCCATACAACAATGCGTCCGGAACAACCGGGTCGTCCCGAACCCGGTCCGGCCCGGCGGCCCTGCGCCGGCCCACACAGGAGGAGGTTCACGATGGATCGTCGCACTCTCGCTCGTGCAGTCGGTGGCCTGTTGCTGTCCGCGGCCGTGGCCTTGCCGGTATCGGCGGCCGACATCACCCTGAAGGCTTCACACCAGTTCCCCGGCGGCAAGGGCGACGTCCGCGACGAGATGGTCCAGATCATCGCGCGCGAGGTGGCCAAGGCCGACGTCGGGCTCGAGATCAAGGTCTATCCCGGTTCCAGCCTGGTCAAGCCCAAGGAGCAGTGGAAGGCGATGCTCAGCGGGCAGATCGACATTTCCGCATTCCCGCTCGATTACGCCTCGGGGGTCCATCCCCAGTTCGGCGCGACCCTCATGCCGGGGCTCGTGAAGAACCACGAGCACGCGCGACGCATCAACGAGTCGCCCTTCATGAAGGACATCAAGGGGATCATCGAGTCCGACGGGATCATCGTGCTGGCCGATGCCTGGCTCGCCGGCGCCTTCGGCGGCAAGGAGAAATGCATCCGCAAGCCCGAGGATGCCGACGGCCTGAAGGTCCGCTCGGCGGGCGCGACGTTCTCGCAGATGTGGGCCGGGGCGGGCGCGTCGATCGTCTCCATACCCTCGAGCGAGGTCTACAGCGCCCTGCAGCAGGGGGTGGCCCAGGGTACCGACACATCGTCGGGCAGCTTCGTGTCGTTCCGCCTCTACGAGCAGCTCAAGTGCCTGACCGCGCCCGGCGACAATGCGCTGTGGTTCATGTACGAGCCGGTGCTGATGTCCAAGCGCAGCTGGGACAAGCTGGACGACAGGCAGAAGACCGCCCTGCGCGAGGCGTCCGCCAAGGCCCAGGCCTTCTTCGAAGCCGAGTCGAAGAAGCTCGACGAGCGCATGGTCGAGGTCTACAAGAAGAACATCGTCGAGGTCGTCGAGATGACCGACGCCGAGGCCGACGCCTGGCGCGAGGTCGCGAGCCGGACTTCCTATGCCGAGTTCGCCAAGGCCGTCCCCGGCGGCAAGGAACTGATCGACAAGGCCCTGAGTGTCAAGTAGGCCCGGGCCTGACGCGCCGCCGCCCGCCCGGGTGGCGGCGCTCGACACCGTGTCGCGCTGGTTCGGCTACTTCGCGGCCGGGCTGCTGGTCGCCTCGGTGTTCGTCATCTGCCAGATGGTCTTCGTGCGGGCCGTGCTCGGGGAATCCTCGATCTGGCAGACGGAGTTCGTCACCTATTCGGTGATCGCCGCGACCTTCCTCGGGGCGCCCTACATCCAGATGACCCGCGGTCATGTCAACGTCGACATCGTGCCCCTGCTCGTGGGGCCCGCGACGAAGAAGTGGCTGAGCGTGGTCGGCAACCTCATCGCGCTCACCTTCTGCGGCTTCTTCCTGTACGCCGCCATACCGTGGTGGTACCTCGTCTTCGAGACGGGCGAGACCACGGCCACCATCTGGCGGGCGCGGCTCTGGATCCCCTACCTGTCGGTACCGGTCGGGCTCACCCTGCTGTGCCTGCAGCTCATCGCCCAGACCTGGCAGGTGCTGGTCGGTCGCGCGGCGCCCTTCGGCATGGAGACGCCGCCCGCATGAGCCCGGTCCTCATCGGCTTCCTGGTACTCGTCGTGACCCTCCTGGTGCTGGCCACCGGCCTGCCGATCGCCTTCGGTCTCGGGGCGGTCGCGCTGCTCTTCATGGTCGTGTTCGACGGCTGGGGCAGCGTCCACTACATGGCCGAGACGGTCTTCGCCGGCCTCGACGACTTCACCCTGGTCTCGCTGCCCATGTTCGTCCTCATGGGCGCAGCGGTGGCGTCCTCGCGTGCCGGCAGCGACCTCTACGAGGCCCTGTCGCGCTGGCTGCACCGGGTCCCGGGCTCGCTGGTGATCAGCAATATCGGCGCATGCGCGCTGTTCTCGGCACTGACCGGCTCGTCGCCGGCCACCTGCGCGGCCATCGGCAAGATGGGCATTCCCGAGATGCGGCGCCGTGGCTACGACGCCGACCTGGCCACCGGCGCGATCGCCGCCGGCGGGACGCTCGGCATCCTGATCCCCCCGAGCATCACCATGATCCTCTACGGGATCGCCTCGGAAACCTCCATCGGGCGACTGTTCATCGCCGGGGTCTTCCCCGGCCTGCTGCTGGTGGGCCTGTTCATCCTCTGGGCGTTCTTCCTGAGCTGGAAGCGCGGCACGAAGCTGGTCGATTCCGACCGGATCTACTCGCTGCGCGAGAAGCTCGAGCTGATGCCGCGGGTGCTGCCCTTCCTGGTGGTGATCTTCGGCGTCGTCTATGCGCTCTACGGCGGCATCGCGACGCCGTCGGAGGCCTCCGGCGTGGGCGCGGCGCTCTGCCTGGTCATGGTGGTCATCGTCTATCGCGTCTGGAAACCGGCCGACCTGTGGGCGATCATCCGCGACGGCTTGCGCGAGTCGGGGATGCTGCTGCTCATCATCGGCACCTCCATCCTGTTCGGGTACATGATGTCCGCGCTGCTGGTGACCCAGACGGTGGCCGAGTCGATCGCGGCGATGGAGGTCAACCGCTGGGTGATCATGCTGGCGATCAACGTGATGCTGCTGGTCGCCGGCTGCTTCCTGCCGCCGGCGGCGATCATCCTGATGACCACGCCGATCCTGATCCCGGTCATCGAATCGGCCGGCTTCGACCCGATCTGGTTCGGCGTCATCCTCACCATCAACATGGAACTCGGCCTGATCACGCCGCCCGTCGGCCTGAACCTGTTCGTCATCAATGCGATCACGCCGGACGTCAGCCTGCCCACCATCCTGAAGGGGGCGCTCCCCTTCATGGCCTGCATGATCCTGGCGATCGTCATCATCTGCATCTTCCCGGGGATCGCGACGTGGCTGCCGGCGAGGATGATGGGGGCCTGAGCTGGCGGCACGACGGCATCGATGAGCGAACGCGCCTACGACGCGATCGTGCTGGGCGCCGGTGCGGCCGGCATGATGTGCGCGGCGGTCGCCGGCCAGCGGGGCCGGCGAATCCTCCTGGTGGACCATGCCGACCAGCCCGGCCGCAAGATCCTCATCTCCGGCGGCGGTCGCTGCAACTTCACGAACATCCATGCCGGTCCGGCGAACTTCCTGTCGGCCAACCCGCGTTTCGCCACTTCGGCCCTGCGGCGGTACCAGCCGGCGGACTTCATCGCGCTCGTCGAGCGCCACGGCATCGCCTGGCACGAGAAGACGCTCGGGCAGCTCTTCTGCGACGGTTCGGCCCGGCAGGTCGTCGCCATGCTGGTCGAGGAATGCCGGCTCGGACAGGTGGAGTTCGCGCTCGGGGAGCCGGCGCGCGAGGTCGACCGGGACGGCTCGGGATTCAGCCTGCGCCTCGGCCGGCGCAGGCTGGCCGCCCCGGCCCTCGTCCTCGCCACCGGCGGCCCGTCGATCCCCAAGCTCGGCGCGACCGGTTTCGCCTATGAGCTCGCCCGCCGTTTCGGCCTCAAGGTCATAGAACCCAGGCCGGCGCTGGTACCCCTGCGACTGGACGCCGCCGAGACGATCTTCACCGGCCTGTCGGGCGTATCGACCGAAGTCGTGGCAAGCGCCGGGGGCGCGAGCTTTCGCGAAGCGGCCCTCTTCACGCATCGCGGTTTGTCGGGGCCGGCGATCCTGCAGGCATCGACCTACTGGCGCCACCGCCAGCCGGTCGATGTCGACTTCCTGCCGGGAAGAACCGCGGACTGGCTGCGCGCGGCCAAGCGGGAGCGGCCGCGCGCCACGCTCGCCGCCGTGCTCTCGCGCCACCTGCCCACGCGGCTCGCCGAAGCGCTGGCGGCGCGCCTGGGACTGGAAGGGGAACTCGCCAACATCCCGGACCGGCGCCTCGACGAGGCAGCCCGAGTGCTCGGCGCGTGGCGCTTCATGCCGGCGGGCACCGAGGGGTTCGCAAAGGCCGAGGTCACCGCGGGTGGCATCGACACCGCAGGGCTGTCCTCGAAGGCGATGTCGGCCCGGCACCTGCCCGGGCTCTATGCGATCGGCGAGGCGGTGGACGTGACCGGCTGGCTCGGGGGCTACAACTTCCAGTGGGCCTGGGCGAGCGCCCAGGCCGCCGGCATGGACATCTGACTCGTCGACTTGTGCGCCCGGCCGCTCGGACGGTGCGGTTCGGCCGGTGTCGAGATCGAAGCCAGGGTGCGCGTGGCGTTGTCGCGGCCGCCGCGCACCGCGATGTCGCCGAGCCTGACGATGCCGACCAGCCTGTTGTCGCCATCGATGACCGGCAGGCGACGGATCTGCAATTGCTGCATCACGGCCGACGCATGTTCGATGGGATCCGTGTCGAAGCAGTACTTGGGGGCGACCGTCATGATCTCGGCGATCGGGGTCGCCTCCGCATCCAGTGCGCGCGACACACCCCGGATCGCGATGTCGCGGTCGGTCACCATGCCGACCAGCCGGTGGCCGTTGCACACGGGCAGCGAACCGACGTTGAGGTCCTTCATCACTTCGGCGGCCGCCCGCAAGGAATCGCCCGGCCCGATGGTGTGCACGCCGCTGGTCATGACATCGGAGACGCGGCGCGTCATCTGCATACTCCTTGTTCGAGGTGACAAAAACGGCGGGCTTGCTGCGCCCGCATTGTTTCGGCGGGTTTGCAAGAGACGTACCCGCGCCGGAAGCTTGACCCGCGACAGGCCAGGGCGGCACCATGCCTGCAAAACCATGGAGGCCCCGATGGCCGAAACCTCGCCCGCTCGCCAGTTGCGCGCGGTCGCCACGCCGCGCGTGCCCTCGTATGTCGGCGACACCCAGGCCGGCCCCTGGGACACTTTCCTGGCGCAGGTCGACCGCGTCCTGCCGCACATCGGCCGCCTGGCGCAGTGGGCCGATACGCTGCGGCGCCCGAAGCGTTTCATGGTGGTGGACGTGCCCCTGCGCCGCGACGACGGCAGCCTCGTGCACTTCGAAGGCTACCGCGTGCACCACAACGTCTCCCGGGGCCCCGCCAAGGGCGGGCTGCGCTTCCACCCGGACGTCAACCTCGCGGAGGTCATGGCGCTGGCCGGCTGGATGACGATCAAGACGGCGGCGGTCAATGTTCCCTTCGGCGGCGCCAAGGGCGGGGTGCGGATCGACCCCTCGTGCTTCAGCCTGGCCGAGCTCGAGCGGGTGACGCGCCGCTACACCAGCGAGATCGGGCTCATGCTCGGCCCGGAGATGGACATCCCTGCGCCGGACGTCAACACCGACGAGCGGGTCATGGCCTGGATCATGGATACCTACTCGATGAACGTCGGGACGAGCACGCCGCGGGTCGTGACCGGCAAGCCGGTGTCGCTCGGCGGCAGCCTCGGCCGGCGGGAGGCCACGGGTCGCGGTTGCACGATCGTTGCGCGCGAGGCCTTGCGGCGCATGGGCCGCGAAGTCGCCGGCACCCGCGTCGCGGTGCAGGGCTTCGGCAACGTCGGTGGCACGGCGGCCCGCCTGTTCGCCGCCCAGGGCGCGCGCATCGTCGCGGTGCAGGACGTCGGCGGGTCGATCGTCGACGAGGCGGGCATCGACCCGGTGGCGCTCGCCAGCCATCTCGCGGCGGGACAGCGCATCGATTCGTTCCCGGGTGCGACCCCCATATCGGTCGACGACTTCTGGGGCGTCGACTGCGACCTGCTCCTGCCGGCGGCGCTGTCGAACCAGATCAACGCGGCCAATGCCCCGCGCATCCGCGCCAGCATCGTCCTCGAGGGAGCCAACGGGCCGACGACCGAGCAGGCCGAGGACATCCTCGCCGAGCGGGGCGTGGTCGTGCTGCCCGATGTCATCTCGAACGCGGGCGGCGTCATCGTCAGTTACTTCGAGTGGGTGCAGAACGCCTCGAGCTTCGCGTGGTCGGAGGACGCGGTCAACGCGCGCCTCGATCGCATCCTCGGCGACGCCTTCGCGGTGGTATGGCGCGAATCCCGTGAGCGCGGGATACCCCTGCGCACCGCGGCCTTCGTCATCGCCTGCAGTCGCATACTCGAAGCACGGGACGTGCGCGGCCTCTACCCCTGAAGTCGAGTCCCGGGTTGGAGGCTCGAGCCCATTGCGCCGTACATCGCATCGGGCACCGCTCTTGCAGCGCCTGTGGGCGCGAGATCGCGACAGTGCTCGAGGAGGTGCGTATGGACAAGAGCAGGGAACCCACCACATTCGGCGTCTTCAAGCCGGTAGGTCATGTCGTCGTGTCCTTCCCCCCCGAGGTGGAGATGGCGCCGGTGGCCGGCGAGCTCGAATCGCAGGGTATCGAGGTCACGCGCTATTCCGCCGAGGAGATGTGCGCCCAGATCGACCAGGACCTCGAGCGGGCCGGCTTCCTCGCAAACATCGGCCAGGAACTCAACCTGGTCAAGGCACATCGCGCCCTCGCCGAGGAGGGCTACAACTGGCTGGTCGTGCGGGCGCACGACCATCGCCAGGCCAGCGATGTCGCCGCCATCGTCGAGCGCAACGGCGCGGAACGTGCCCAGTACTACGGCCACCTGATCGTGGAGGAACTCATCCAGCGTGGCGGCTCGCGCGCGCAGCGTCCGGAATCACCGCATGCGGGACTCGACTCCGAGACGCCCTCGGGCCTCGAGAAGGAACGCGCCCTGCGCCAGCCGCCGCCCCCCTCGAAGGATCGATGATGAACGACGAACTGGACGCCGTGGTCGTCACCCCGTGCGCAGGCCTGCGACTGCACCGGCCCGAGCCTTCACCGGAGGTTCCGGGCGAACCCCGGCCCGGGCCGCCGCCGGATCCTACCGAGCCGGAGCCGGCGCCACCGGAGATCGACGAGCCGCCACCGACCGAGATCCCGCCGCCGATCAAGGAGCCCCCGGCCGCGCCGCCGCCGCGCCTGTAGCTACCCGTGCGTGCCGGTGCGAAGCCTGGTTCAGTCCGGTGCGGGGGTGGCGATGGCCTTCTCGCCGCCGCGTACGCTCGCGTCGGGCCGCTCGTAGGTCCCGATCAGGCAGCCGCTCGCGATGCCATGCGTGGCGACGAGCCTGGCCAGCGCATCCCGGCCCGGGGTGCCACGATGAAGCCTGCCGCCCTGGAGCGCGAAGACCTGGAAGGCATACCGATGAGGGCCGTGGCCGGGGGGCGGGTCGGGCGGCAGCCACCCGGTGCCGAGCACCGAGTTGCGGCCGAGCCGGGCAGGCAACTCGCCATCCGGATCGATCGCACCGTCGGGCAGCGACATGTCCCCGGGCGGCAGGTCGAACACGAGGGCATGGACGAGCGGCTGCGGCATCACGGAATCCGCATCCTCGACGATGAGCGCGACGCGCGTCGCGGCGGCCGGCACGCCGGTCCACTGCAGCGGCGGCGAGCGGCCATCGGCGTCGGCGGTGTAGATCTCCGTGATCGCCGAATCATAAAAAAAAAAAAGGCTCCTGACCTCGATCGCGGCCTGGCCGCCACGCAGCGATACCCGGTTGAACAGGATGCGGTCCAGGCCGGCGCGTCGCCCGCGCAGCATCCGCCCCACGGCCTCCGGAAGCCCTTCGAGCATGGCGGCGCTCCCGGCTCAGATCGCGCCCACGCTGCCGGTGATCGGCAGCACGATGCCGGTCACGTAGCCCGAGCAGACCGGCGAGGCCAGGTAGACGTAGGCGGGCGAGATCTCCTCGGGCTGGGCGGGTCGCTTCATGTCGGTGCCCTTGCCGAATTTCTTCAGCGCCTCGGGGGGCCGGTCAACCGGGTTCAGTGGCGTCCACACCGGGCCCGGCGCGACGGCGTTGACCCGGATGCCGCGCCCGATCAGGTTCTGGGCGAGCGACTTGGTGAAGGCGTGGATCGCGCCCTTCGTGGCGGCGTAGTCCAGGAGGTGACCGCTGCCCTCGAGCCCGGTGACCGAGCCGGTGTTGATGATCGAAGCGCCATTGCGCAGGTGGGGCAGGGCCGCTCGCGCCATGCGAACGTAGCCGAGGAGATTGGTCTGGATGGTTTCCTCGAACTGCTCGTCGACCAGGGTCTCGAGCGAGTCGCTGTGCTGCTGGTAGGCGGCGTTGTTGACGAGGATGTCGAGCCTGCCGAAGGCGGCGATCGTGCGGTCGACCGCCTGCCGGCAGAAGGCCGGGTCCTTGACGTCGCCCAGCACGACCTCGCAGCGGCGGCCTTCGTCCTCGACTCGCCGGCAGGTCTCGCGGGCATCCTCCTCGGAGCTCAGGGCGACGATGCAGACGTCCGCGCCCTCGCGGGCGAAGAGCACCGCCACCGCGCGGCCGATGCCCGAATCGCCGCCGGTGACGAGGGCCACCATGTCCTGCAGCTTCGCACTGCCGAGGTAGCCGGGCGCCATGAAGCGCGGTGCGAGCCCGAGGTCGGCTTCACGGCCGGGCTGGTCGAGCGACTCGGCCGGCATCTCGGCCGGTTGCGGGCGAGCCCCCGCCTGCATCGGCGCCGGGGCGGACCCGGATCCTTCCTGCCGCGCTTCGCGCTCGCGCTGGCGGTCCTGGAGGCGGCGCCGGCGTTCCACGGTGCTGCCCGTGCTGTCGGCCGGACCCGGCCGCGGTTGCTTCCCTCTGTCCATACTCCATACTCCTAGAAATGAAGATTCGAACGCTCTTCGGATTGCTGGTCGAGGCCGCGCGCTCCTTCGGCCAGGACCGCGCCTCCAGCATGGGAGCCGCGCTGGCCTACTACACGATGCTCTCCGTCGCGCCCACGGTCCTGATCGTGGTCTCGGTCGTCGGGCTCGTGTTCGGCGAAGAGGCCGCCCGCAACGAGGTCGTGGAGCAGCTGCGCCAGCTGATGGGCGACAACGGCGCCAATGCGGTGGAGAACCTGCTCGAGCGGCTGAATCGCCCCGCGAGCGGGGCGCTCGGCATGGTCGGTGGCCTCGCTGCAATGATCATCGGCGCGACGACGGTCTTTTCCGAACTGCAGGCTTCGCTCGACAAGATCTGGCGGGTGGAGGAGCAGCCCAACGCGAAAGGCATCATGGGCTTCGTCCGCACGCGCCTGCTCTCGCTGTCGCTGGTGCTGTCCTTCGGCTTCCTGATCCTGGTCTCGCTCCTGGCGAGCGCCGCACTGGCCGCCCTGTCGCGATGGTGGTTGCCGCTGCTGGGATCGTTCGCATGGATCGCGCGCTATGCCGACTTCGCCACCAGCTTCCTGATGATCACCGCGGCCTTCGCGATCATCTACAAGGCGATGCCGCGGGTGCATATCGCGTGGCGCGACGTCGGCATCGGCGCAGTCCTGACGGCGCTGCTGTTCACGGTCGGCAAGACGCTCATCGGGGCCTACCTCGGTACCAGCGGCGTGGCCTCGCCCTTCGGCGCCGCGGCGTCGCTCGTCGCCTTCGTGATCTGGGTCTACTGGTCGACCCAGATCTTCCTCTTCGGCGCGGAACTCACGCGCGTCTACGCCGAACACAAGGGGCGATTCCCGCCACGGCAGGACTGAGACGCGCCGGGCCGCGGACGTCGCCCGGAGGCTGTCCACGGCCGCCTGCGACGGCGCTCGGCCCGTCAGGCAACGGCGATCCGCCTACCGCTCGTGGCGGTGCTTGCCGATCTGGTTGCCGATGAGGCCGCCAGCCGCAGCGCCGCCGACCGTGCCCAGGGTGCTGTCTGTCATCACGGCGCCGGCTGCGCCGCCGACCGCCGCACCGACCGCGGTATCGCGCTCGCGCGGGGTCATCCCCGAACATGCGGCAAGGGTCATCGTGGCAACGAGGGCCAGTCCGCCCAGGGTTCGTTTCGTCGATCTCATGGTTCGTCCTCTGAAGGCGCCCATGCGCTGCCTCGCGCCGCTGGGCGCGGCAGCATCGGGCCATGCCCGGAAGCTGCAATGCGCGTACCCGTGGGGCCCGCGTCGAGGCGCCTGCCGGCCCGGTGTCAGGCAGCCCTTTGCAGGCGCGGTACCAGGAGGCTGGCGATAAACAGGACGAGCGCGGCCACGACGATCGACGGCCCCGAGGGGGTGTCCCAGCGCAGGGAGCCGAACAGGCCGCCCACCACCGCGGCGATGCCGGCGCAGGCGGCGAGGATCGCCATCTGCTCGGGGCTGGAGGCGAAGCGTCGCGCCGTGGCGGCGGGAATGATCAGCAGGGAGGTGATCAGCAGGATGCCGACGATCTTCATCGCGATGGCGATGACCAGCGCCATCAGCAGCATGAACGCGAAGCGCGTGCGCTCGGGTTGCAGCCCCTCGGCCTGCGCAAGCTCCGTGCTCACGGTGTCGGCGAGCAGGCCGCGCCACAGCACGGCGACGCCCGCGAGGACGACGGCGCCGCCGCCGTAGACGAGGGCGATGTCGAGTCGGGTCACCGCCAGGATGTCGCCGAACAGCAGGCTCAGCAGGTCGACGCGGATCGCGCTCATGAGCGCGACCATGACGAGGCCGGCGGCCAGCGTCGAATGCGACAGGATCCCCAGCAGCGCGTCGGTCGAGAGATTGGCGCGACGCGACAGCAGGAGCAGGGCGGCCGACACCAGCGCCGCCACCGTGAACACGCCGAGCATCGGGTTCATGCCCAGCAGCAGCGACAGGGCAATGCCCAGCAGCGCCGAATGCGCCATCGTGTCGCCGAAGTAGGCCATCCGGCGCCAGACGACGAAACAGCCGAGCGGCGCGGCCGCGATGGCGATGCCGACGCCGGCGACGACCGCCCGGGCGAAGAAGTCATCGAGCATCAGGCCGGCCCATG
>DAIMFM010000023.1:16036-17371 GCA_036724585.1 Burkholderiaceae bacterium
GCGCGTGCTCGTGTCGATGCCCGGGGTGGTGCTCGTGGTGATGCCCGTCGCCGTCGGTGATCGTGCCGTCGGCATGCTGCACGCGGCCGTCGGCGAGATGGGTGTGGTCGTGGTCGTGCGAGTAGATCGCCAGCGTCCGGGCGGCGCGCGAGCCGAACAGGGCGAGGTATTCCGGGTTGCGGCTGACGCTCTGGGGTGTTCCGCGACAGCAGACATGGCCATTGAGGCAGACGACGGTATCGGTCTGCGCCATCACCACGTGCAGGTCGTGCGAGACGAGCAGCACCCCGCAGCCGGTTTCATCGCGGATGCGCACGATCAGCTCGTACAGCGCGACCTCGCCGGTGAAGTCGACGCCTTGCAGGGGCTCGTCGAGCACCAGCAGGTCCGGGCGCCGGGCGATCGCGCGCGCGAGCAGCGCGCGCTGGAACTCGCCGCCCGACAGCCGATGGACCTGGGCCTGCGCGAGCTGCGCCATGCCGACGAGCTCGAGGGCGGCGCGGCTTTCGTCCGGGCGCAGGCGACCCGTCAGGCCCAGCAGGCGCTCGACCGTGATGGGCAGGGTGGGGTCGATGGCCATGCGTTGCGGCACATAGCCGATTCGCAGGGAACGCCGACGGAACACGCGTCCTTCGTCCGGCGCATGGACGCCGATCGCGGCCTTGGCCACCGTCGACTTGCCCGATCCGTTGGGCCCGATGAGGGTGACGATCTCGCCGCGGCCGACTTCGACGTCGACGTTGCGCACGAGCCAGCGCCCGGCGCGCGCAACGCCGACGCCGGCAAGGGCGACGAGGGTGTCGGCCGACTGGCCTGGGAAGGAATCGCTCACGATCGGGCTGGAAGTGCGAATGTAATATATTAACGTCCTTTGCCGAATCGACCGATGCCGACCAAACGCTGGATGCCCGGCCTGCTTGCCGCCGCCGTGATCGCGTTCGGCCCCGGCCCGGCGTCGGCGCCCGCCTTCGCGGCGGAGGACCCGCCGGCGGCCGCGACCGCGAGCGCGCCGAATGTGGTCGCATCGATCGCCCCGGTCCATTCCCTCGTGGCGGCGGTGATGCAGGGTGTCGGCGAACCGCGCCTGCTCGTGCCCGGCGGCAGTTCACCCCATGCGTATGCCCTGCGGCCCTCCGACGCCCGGGCGATGCAGGCCGCCGGGCTCCTGGTGTGGGTCGGGCCCGGTCTGGAGACGTTCCTCGCGCGCTCGATGGCAAGCCTCGCGCGCGGGGGCGACGTCCTGCGACTCCTCGATACGCCGGGCCTGCGGCTGCTGCCGCTGCGCGAGGGCGTGGAGTCCGATGACGGGACGGCCGGTACGGATCGCGACGGCGG
>DAIMFM010000023.1:17381-18861 GCA_036724585.1 Burkholderiaceae bacterium
CACCATCACGGCCACGAGGCGCAGCGCGCGCATGCGGGCGACGGTCCCGGCGCGGGCATCGACATGCACCTGTGGCTCGACCCCGAGAACGCCTGGCTGATGGCCGAGCGGATCGGCGAGGCGCTGGCGCGCGTCGATCCCGCCCATGCCGATGCCTATCGGCGCAATGCGGCCGCGCTGCGCCAGCGGCTCGTCGCGCTCGACGAGCGCCTGGCCCGGCAGCTCGCGCCGTTCGCCGGGCGCCGGTTCATCGTCTTCCATGACGGCTTCCAGTATTTCGAGAACCGCTACGGGCTCGCGCCGGCCGGGGTGCTGACCGTCAATCCGGAGGTGTCGCCGGGCGCGGAGCGGGTGCGCCGGCTGCGCGCGCGCATCGTCGACGGCGGCATCTCCTGCGTCTTCATCGAACCGCAGTTCTCCGCCGGGATCGCGGAGACCCTGGTCGACGGCACCGGCGCGCGCGTCGCGCGGCTGGACCCGATCGGCGCCGGTATCGCCCCCGGCCCCGATCTCTATCCGCGGCTCCTCGAGGCCATGGAGGCGTCGTTCCGGGCCTGCATGGCGCCGGACTCCGCTAGCTCTTCGACTGGGCCTTCATGAAGAGCTTCTGCATGCCGCCGAGCCAGCGATCGTAGTCGCTGGTCTTGGCGCGCATGTAGTCGAGCACCTGCGGGTGGGGCAGCACCAGGAAGCGGCGCTCGCGCATCGCGGCGACGACGTCGTCGGCGACCGCTTCGGCGCTCAGGATGCCGTCGACGCCGGCCGAGCCGCCGTCACCGGGAACCATGCCGGTGCGCACGGCCTGTGGGCAGAGGCAGGCAACGTCGAGCCCGCGCCGGCCATAGGCGATCGAGAGCCATTCGGCGAAGGCCACGGCGGCGTGCTTGGTGACGCCGTAGGGGGCCGATTCGACGATGTTGAGCAGGCCCGCGGCGGAAGCCGTGATGATGAACTGGCCGCCGCTCGCCGCGAGCATCGGCTCGACGACGGCGCGCGCCGCCCAGACATGGGCCATGACATGGATGCGCCACATCGCATCCCAGAGCTCGTCCGGCGCTTCGCGGCCGCCCTCGCCGATGATGCCGGCGTTGGAGAAGTACACGTCCACGTGGCCGAAGCGGTCGCGGGCGGTCTCGACGAGGCGCCTGCTCTCTTCCTCGCGGCCGACGTCGCAGCGTCCCGCGCGGCCGTCGCTCTGCGTCGCCACCTCCTCGAGCGCGGGCTCGTTCAGGTCGGCGACGACGACGCCGGCCGCGCCCTCGGCGGCGAACTTCAGTGCGGTGGCGCGGCCGATGCCGCTGGCCGCTCCGGTGACGATGGCGACCTTGCCCTTGATATCCATGCTTGCCCCCTGTGGTCCGGTGATCCGTGTGTTCCGTGTGTTCCGAGTCCGTGTGTTTAGGGCCCGTGTGCTTCGCGTGTTCGGTGTGTCCCGGTGGTCATTGTGTCCCGGGTAGTTTGCCCGGCGCAGACACTGTAG
>DAIMFM010000024.1:0-2973 GCA_036724585.1 Burkholderiaceae bacterium
GTCGACATGAAGAAGGCAGGTCCGGGGCACGAGGCGTGGCGCCCCCCGGTGGAGATGTCGCCGGACACCACCTTCCGGCATCGGGTACCGATCCATGCGCTGGTCGATCCCGTGACCTCCAATGAAGACCACTTCGTGCTCGCGCACTTCGGGATCCCGCGCATCGCGCTGGCCGACTGGGGCCTGCACATCGACGGGATGGTGGCGCGCCCGACGCGCCTGGTGCTCGACGACCTCGGGCGCTTTCCCCGGCGCGAGGTCGAGACCTTCTTCAAGTGCGCCGGCTTCCCCGACGATCCCACCATCAATACGCGCAACGCCTCCAATGCCGTGTGGGGCGGCGTCGACCTGCGCGATGTGCTCGAGGATGTCGGCGCCGATCCGCAGGCGAGCTTCGTCTGGGCCTTCGGCCCCGACCACGGCACCTATGCCGACTGGAGCGCCGATGCCTACATCAAGGACGTGCCGCTCGCGCGCGTCGCCGCCGGCGACGTGCTGCTCGCCTGGGAGATGAACGGCGAGCCGCTGCCGCCGGAGCACGGCCATCCGCTGCGCCTCGTCGTGCCCGGCTTCTACGGCACCAATTCGGTGAAGTGGCTCTGCCGCCTGCATGTCGCAAACCGGCGCTCGCCGGCGATCACGACGACCCGCGTCTACAACGATCCGGGCCCGCCGCGCGAGGACGGCGGACCCGCCGAGCCGCGGCCGGTGTGGGAGGCGCCGCCCGACGCGATCATCGTGGCGCCGGCCGACCGTGGCGCCCTCGAGGGCGATCTGGTCCACGTCTGGGGCCGCAGCTGGGCGGCGCACGGCATCGCGCGCGTCGAGCTCAGCTTCGACGAGGCGGCGAGCTGGGTCGACGCCGAGGTCGAGCCGCGGCGCGGCTACGCCTGGCAGAAGTTCGAGCTGCGCATCGCGCGCGATCGGGTCGCCCGGGCGCACTCCATCATCGTCCGCGCCACCGACACGCGCGGCGACAGCCAGCCGCTCGAGCGCGCGCGCAACGCCTGCCACCGGATCGCCGTCTCGCCCGGTTGAGGGCCTCGCGCCCGCTGCGCATCGCGGCCTTCGGCACTTACTGCGGGTAACCTTGGGCATGACTCTTGCGCCCGGGTTTGCCGCATCCCTCGATACACGACGCGCTCGCCCGAAGGCGTGTTCCCGATTCGGGTCGCCTCGATCCGGTCTGTCCACTCCTCCTGGGAGCTTCGTGCGATGCGTTTCGATCTCGTCGACTTGCGCCTGATGGTCAAGGTTGCGGAGGCCAACAGCCTTACCGGCGGGGCCGAGGCGTCACACATTTCGCTGCCGGCGGCCAGCGCGCGGGTCAAGAACCTGGAGGAGAACATCGGTGCCAAGCTGCTCCATCGCACGAGCCAGGGCGTGACCCTCACGCCGCCGGGCGAAGTCTTCGTGCAGCATGCGCGTGCGGTCCTCGGACAGATCGAGCACCTGCGCGGCGACCTGCGGGAATACACCACGGGCCTCAAGGGCGAGGTACGGGTCTTCGCCAACACCACCGCGCTCGGCGAGTACCTGCCGCCGGTCCTCGGCGCCTACCTGCGGGCGCATCCCGATGCCAACATCGACCTGCGCGAGCGCCCCTCGCACGACATCATCCGGGCGGTCGCCGATGGCCAGGCCGACATCGGCATCGTGGCCGAGAGGGTCCCGACCGAAGCCCTCGACACGATCCCGTACCGGCACGACGCGCTGGTGCTCGTGGTCCCGCGCGGGCACGAGCTCGCCGCGGTAGGCCCGGTGGCGTTTGCCAGCACGCTCGGCTACGAGCACGTGGGCCTCGCCGAGAGCAGCGCGCTGCACGTCTTCCTGCGCCAGGTCTGCGAGCACCTGCACCAGCCGCTGCGCCTGCGCATCCAGGTCGGCAACTTCGAGACCGCCTGCCGGATGGAGACCGCCTGCCGGATGATCGAGGCCGGCGTCGGCATCGGCGTGCTGCCCCAGTCGGCCTCGAGTCGTCACGCGCAATCGATGGCGATCGACATCGTCCCGCTCACCGACGCCTGGGCGGCGCGCAAGATGCAGATCTGCGTGCGCAGCCTCGACGGCCTGCCGACGCTGGCCCGCGAGCTCGTCGACCTCCTCGTCGAGGATGCCGCGCGCGCCGAATCCCGGCTGCATACGGAGATCCGCCCATGAGGAGTCGCCGCGGGGAGCCGGCCGTGGCCTGGCAGCGCGCACCGGCGCTGCGCGACGGAGCCCCGCCCCCGTTTCCGGCTGCGGCGGCGATCGTGCTCGCCGTGCTCGCCGCGGGGGCGGCCCCGCGTCCGGCGCAGGCGCAGGAGCAGGTGCAGGCCGGGACCGCAAGAGGCCTCGAGGCGGTCACCGTCACCGCCACCCGGCCCGAAGCCGCCGGCCTCGGACTGCCGCTCACCCTCGACACCATCGGGCCCGAGGCCATCGAGCGCCAGGGCATCGGCGCCGACCTGCCCGACCTGCTCGGCCGGGTCCCCGGCATCGTCGTGCGCGATCGCTACAACGATGCCCAGGACCTGCAGGTCTCCTCGCGTGGCTTCGGCTCCCGCGCCTCCTTCGGGGTGCGCGGCGTCCGGCTCGTGCAGGACGGCATCCCGCTCACCATGCCCGACGGCCAGGGGCAGACCGGTCCCATCGAGCTGGAGTCGCTCGCGCACGTCGACGTGCTGCGCGGGCCGTTCGCCGCGCTCTTCGGCAACTCCTCGGGCGGGGTGGTCACGCTCTACACCCGGGATCCGCCCCGCTATCCGACCCTACGCCTCTCGGGCGGCCTCGGCAGCTTCGATACCCGCCAGTGGGGCATCGGGGTGGGCACGACGGTCGGCAACGTCGGCCTGTCCGTGCGCCGCCATACCCGCTGGAGCGACGGCTGGCGCGAGCACAGTGCGAGCCGGCGCGAACAGTGGGGCGCCAAGCTGGTGCACGAGGATGCCGAGGGATCGCGCCTCAGCATCGTGGTGTCGACCCTGGACCAGC
>DAIMFM010000024.1:2983-4305 GCA_036724585.1 Burkholderiaceae bacterium
CGCTGTACGGCAACTCCTCCGGCGGCGTGCTGCAGGTGTTCACCGAGGAGGGCAGCGGCCCGCCGACGCTGGACGTGTCGGCTGCCGCTGCCAGCTTCGGCAGCTGGCGCAGCGGCTTCAAGCTGGGTGGCAGCAGCGGCCGCTGGAGCTACCTGCTCAGTGGCAGCCACTTCCAGACCGACGGCTGGCGTGCCCACAGCCGCGCCCGGCGCGACCTGTTCAATGCGAAGTTCGGCCTCGACCTGGGCGGCGGCAACAGGCTGAGCCTGGTGGCCAATCACGTCCGGGTGCGGGCCCAGGACCCGCTGGGCCTGACCCGCGCGCAGTTCGACGAGGACCCGCGCCAGGCGGTGGATGCGGCCACCGCCTTCGATACCCGCAAGTCGGTCGACCACCGGCAGGCGGGGCTGGAGTGGCGTTATCGCCTGGGCGGCGGCGACGAGCTCAAGCTGCGCGCCTACGGCGGCGAGCGGCGCATGCGGCAGTATCTCGCCTTCGCGGGGGGCACCGGCACCTCGTCGGGCGGCGTGATCGACCTCGATCGTGGCTTCGGCGGCGTGGGCGCGCAGTGGACGCGCGCGAGCGAGTTCGCCGGATCGCCGATCGCCTATACGCTCGGGGTCGAGTACGACCGCATGAGCGAGCGTCGCCTCGGCTTCGCCAACGACTCGGGCGTGGCGGGCGCGCTGCGGCGCAACGAGCGCGACACCGTCGACAGCCTCGGCGCCTATGCGGTCGCGCAGTGGGACATCACGCAGCAGTGGCAGCTCGCCGGCGGCCTGCGCTATTCGCGGGTGCGCTTCTCGATCGACGACGCCTTCATCACGGCCATCAACCCCGACGATTCCGGCGCCCGGACCGACTCGGCCACCCGCGCCGTCGTCGGCGTGCAGTACCGGCCCTCCACCCGCACGCGCGTGCACGCGGCGCTGGGCGGCGGCTTCGAGACGCCCACCTTCACCGAGCTCGCCTATCGGCCCGACGGCCAGCCGGGCTTCAACCTCGAGCTGGAGTCGTCGACCAATACGCACCTGGAGATCGGCATCGACACCGTGGTCGGCGACCGGACGCTCCTGCGGGCCAGCGTCTTTCGCATCGACACCCGTGGCGACATCGTCGCCGACGCCAACGTGGCCGGGCGCACCACCTACCGCAATGCGGAGCGCACGCGCCGCCAGGGGCTCGAGCTGGGCGTCGATTCCCGCATCGGGCCCTTCGATGCGCTGCTCGCCTGGACCTGGCTCGATGCGCGCTTCCATCGCGACACCAGCCTTGCGGGCGAGTCGCTCGAGGGCAGGCGCCTGCCCGGCGTGCCGCGCAAC
>DAIMFM010000024.1:4315-5004 GCA_036724585.1 Burkholderiaceae bacterium
CCACAAGCTGGGCGCGCTGGTGCAGGGCGCGCCGTCGTGCAACGGCTGGAGCTTCTGGCATTATGAGGCGGACGGCCGCCTCGTCGAGATCGACGCGCTGCGCCAGCGCCATCTCGCGGCGACGGTCGGCTGACGATCACCCCTCCCCTTGCGGGGAGGGGCTTGCCACCGTTCGCATCACATATGCGTGCCACCGTCGATGCGCAGCTCGGCTGGCGCCACCAGGCCTCGGGTTTCTCGACGGCGGTCACCGCGCGCTGGGACGGCGAGGTCCAGGTCGACGATGCCAATTCCGAGAGCGCCGACAGCTTCATGGTGGTCGGCTGGCGCGCCGGCATCGACCGGGAGTTCGGCCCCTGGCAGCTCGGCGCCCGGCTGCGGGTCGAGAACCTCTTCGACGAAACCTATGCGGGCTCGGTGATCGTCAACGCGTCCAACGATCGCTACTATGAGTCGGCGCCGGGGCGCCACTGGTTCGCCGGCGTGGAGGCGGCGCTGGCGTTCTGAGAAAAACCAGGGGGAGGGGGCGATGCGCAAGCGGATGTCGACGCGAAACAGGATCCTGTGGTTCGCCGTCATGATGGCGATCGCCGTCGCGGTCGGGTTGTCCGACTTCGGCGAGGACGAGCAGCCCGCGATGGCCGCGGGCGGCACGGCGCATGCCGCCGGCGGCGCGAGCGCGGCAAGCG
>DAIMFM010000024.1:5014-7173 GCA_036724585.1 Burkholderiaceae bacterium
GACGGTCGTCGACAAGGGGCTCGGCATCGCGATATCGACGATGCGGGTGCCCAAGGGATGGGACCTCCGGCAGGACATCGCCTACGATGCGCAGGCCGGGCGCCACGAACGCTTCAAGCTGGTGCTGGTGGGCCCGCGCAACCAGTACGTCCGCTCGTTCCTCGGCAACTTCCCCTACGGTAGCGTCAACAACCTTCCCTTCCAGCGCGCGGTGCACCAGGCGGTGGACCATGTGCTCGGCGCAGAGAAGCTTCAGCGGCTCGAGCTGGGCGCGCTCGAGCCCTATCCCGAGGCGCTGCAGAGTCCGGCCGCCGCTGCCATGGCCCAGCGCATGGCGAGCCGCGGGCAGCGGCTGGAAGCCTACAAGGCCGAGTTCAGCGGCGAGCGCGGCGGCCGGCGCTACCGGGGCCAGATCGTCTTCACGAACTTCTTCAGCCCCTCGGGCGGCTTCGGCACGCTGTCGGCCGGCTCGATACTGTTCGCGCTGGCGGAAGACTACGAGGAGACGGTCCGGGTGGCCGAGGAGATCCGGCGCACGTCGGTTCCGAATCCCGAGCACGATCGCGTCATGACGAGCATCAGCGAGCGGCTGCGCCAGCAGTCCGAGGCCTATTCGCGCCGGATGATGGACCAGTCGGCGCAGGCGCACCAGCGCCGGATGGCGGATCGCCAGGCTGCCTTCGCCTCGCACCAGCGGAACATGGCGGGCCTCAACCAGATCCAGGACGCGGCCCACGAGAGCTACATGAAGACGCTGCGCAGCCGCGGCAGCTTCTCGTCGGTGGGCAGCGACTACGGCGGCCAGCGGGTGGTCGACCAGATCCACGAGCGCAGCAGTTTCGCCGATCCCTGGACCAACTCGCAGGTCGCCCTGGACGGCCAGTACAAGTACAACTTCACCAACGGCCTGGGCGACTACTACCGGACGGACGACCCCAGCTTCGACCCGGCCTCGCTGCAGGGCGACTGGCGCCGCATTGATCCGCTAGGGCCCTGAGCGGCCTGTCGTTCCGTTCGCTTTGCCTATTGGCCACTAGAGGGGCGATCCTCGTTTGCCCCTCTCGTTGGGCCATTGTCTCGCAGCATGCAGCGCACGCAGTACACGCACCTGTTCGCCCATCACGTCGTACACCAGTAGATAGTTCTCGTGCACTACCAACTCGCGTGTACCTGGGATTCGACCGGGACGGCCGAGCCCCGGATGATTGATCAAGCTGTTGGCCTTCTCTGCGAAGAGCTCGTCAAGCACAAGAGCCGCCCTTGGGCTGTCGGCCTCGATGTAGTCATAGAGCGCTTCGCGATCTTGTACGGCTTCCGGCGCCCAGTGCAGCCGCATCAATCGGAGGCGGCAATCCGGCGACGCGTGGCCGCTCGGCGAGCGGCGAATCGCGCTTCGACCTCAGTCGCCGGTACCAGTCGCCCGGCGTTGGCTGAATCCAGACCGGTTTGCACCTGGCGACGGAACCAGGCGTCATGTTCGGCTGCTTCCTGCTGTTGCTGGACGAAGTCGCGCATGAAGTCGCGCAGGAGCTGTGCGCCAGTGCGATCGCGCGCTTTCGCGGCGGTAGTGAACTCGTTCTTCAGCGCTTCGTCGACTCGGAAGGTAAAAGTCGCATCGCTCACGGCTGGGTCCTGATGTGTTGCAGTGTCAGTGCAGTGTAACACATCCATGCATTGACCTGAACCCCGACCAGGCTCCGCTCCATCACCCGAGCAGCTTCGGCACTCGTTCGAGTCCCTCGATCGACCACACCAGGTCGATGACCCGGCGCATCTCCGCCTCGGTCGCACCCTGTCGGTAGCCGGCGAGCCGGATCGCCTTGTCCTCGATCTCGGGCCGCGACAGCGTGTTGCCCGGGTCGCCGCGCGGCTCGTCGATGCGTGAGGACAGCTCGCGGCCATCGGTGGTGCGTACCCGCAGCTTGCCGATCCAGCGGTTCGGGTAGGCGGTGTCGACCTCCTCGTCGAACTCCATGCGCACCTTGCCGCGGAAGGCCGCGACCTCGTCGGCGAGGAAGCGCTCGTCGAACTCCGCCAGGCCGGCCCGGCCGGTGGTCGCGATCAGCCCGAGCACCGTGCCCATCGAGAACTTCGCCTGGTGCACCGTGCGCGGTTCGACGACCGCCCCGCGCACATCGATCGCGCCCTGGTGGACCTGC
>DAIMFM010000024.1:7183-9100 GCA_036724585.1 Burkholderiaceae bacterium
CAGGGCGTCGGCCGCCGGATGGGTATGGCGGCAGGATGCATGGAACTTGAACGAAGTCTCGGCCAGCGCCCAGCGGCTGCCGAGCCGGTCGGCGAGGCGCGTCGGGTCGGCGTCGTCCGACATGCCGGCGGCCATGCCGCGTTCGCCGTCGAAGATGCGCTGCGCGCCGGTGAAGCCGTCGGCGGCGAGCCAGGCGGCGGTGAGGCCGGCGCCGGCCGCATGCGCCGTATGCAGCTGCTTGGAATCGGCGGCATCGCGCAGGAACTCCCAGAGCCCGGCGGCCTGGGTGCCCGCCGAGCCGAAGGCATGGCGCATCTGCTGCGCATCGAGGCCGAGCAGGCGCCCGGCGGCGGCAGCGGCGGCGATCGTGCCGGCGGTGCCGGTGGTATGGAAGACGCGGTAGTGGGAACGACCGAGGAACTCGCCCACGCGGATGCCCACCTCGTAGCCGACCACGCTCGCGACCAGGAGCTCGCGGCCGGAGGCCCCGTTGGCCTGCGCGAGCGCCAGGGCCGGCGGGAAGACGACGGCGGCGGGATGGAACACCGAGCCGTTGTGCACATCGTCCTGTTCGGCGAAGTGCGAGGCGGCTGCGTTCACCATCGCGGCGAAGACCGGGCTGGTGCCGCGGCGCTCGACCAGGACCTCCGACGGGCCATCGGCCGGCCCCATCGTCTGGGCGAAGCGAGCGATCGCTTCGATGGGGCGTGCGCCCCGGCCGGCCAAGGCAGAGCCGATCCAGTCGAGCAGCAGGTCTTCGGCGCGGCGCAGCACCGGCGCGGGGATGTCGTCGATGCGCAGGCTCGCCGCGAATTCGGCGAGGCGGGCGGTGGGGTCGTCGGCAGGATTCATGGTGGTCCATCGCTGGGTATCGGGGCGAGGCCGCCCACTCTGCGCCACCCGCGCCGATCGGGCAATTCACGAATCCGGAACCGTCCGTTCGAAGCGGATTGAACCCCAGCGGCGCACGCCGGGCGACGGACGGACGCCGAACGGCGGGATTGCCGGCGCCGAACCCCGCTTTTCCATCGATTCGACCGTTCGTCGGCAATGTGGAATGTCCCCATGTCCCGACGCCCACGACAACGCAAAGGAGCCACCACGATGTCCAGCACCCAAGCCCCCGCCCGGCAGCGCACCGGAT
Source organism: Burkholderiaceae bacterium (assembly GCA_036724585.1). Taxonomy (GTDB): domain Bacteria; phylum Pseudomonadota; class Gammaproteobacteria; order Burkholderiales; family Burkholderiaceae_E; genus JAMLIN01. The sequence continues at coordinate 8,328 of DAIMFM010000024.1, forward strand.
CGGCCGTCGAGTCCATCGCGTTGGGCGCATCGCGGTTCGCCGTGCGCAGCCGCCTCATCCATGACTGGGCCACCCGCGTCCTGCGCGAGGACGAGCGCGACGAAGTCCTGGCCATGCTCGAGTGGCTCGTCGACCACGGCGACCGCAGCTACCTCGGTGCGCTGGCCCTGGTCGCGTATCGCTTCCCGGGTGATGCTGCCGTCACGACAGCCAACGCCGCGGCGATCGCGCGCATCGAAGCACGCGGGTAGCCAGCCCCTGGCGATTCCTTCCCGATATCTTGTGCGGCCTTGTAGGTAATGCGATATTGCATTATACTGATGCATCCCGCTCTACAGGAGCCAGCATGACTACATTGAGCGTTACCGCGCGAGGCCAGGTGACCTTCCGGAAAGAGGTCCTGCAGCATCTGGGCATCAAGCCCGGCGACAAGATTGCCCTGCACTTGTTGCCGGATGGTCGCGCCGAATTGCGGGCCGCCCGACCGAAGGGATCCTTTCAGGACCTGCGGGGTATCCTCAAGGACAAGACCAACGGTGCCCGGCTGAGCATCGAGGAGATCAACGAAGCGATAGCGGACGCCGGCGCGCGGGCCGGTGCCGAATGAAGATAACGACCGACACGAACGTGCTGCTCCGCACCCTCGTCGAGGACGACGAAGCGCAGTCCGCTCGTGCCGTCGAACTGCTGGAACGGGCCGACATGGTGGCCGTCAGCTTGCAGACCTTGTGCGAGCTCGTGTGGGTACTCCGCGGCCGGTACGGTGTGCAGCG
>DAIMFM010000024.1:9114-13721 GCA_036724585.1 Burkholderiaceae bacterium
ATCATCGCCGCGATCCGCATGCTCCTGGACACCAACAATGTGGTTGTCAACCGCCCGGCAGCCGAGGCTGGCCTCGCCATGCTCGATGCGGGGGGTGATTTCGCCGACGGCGTCATCGCCTACGACGGGGCCTGGCTGGGAGCGGAGACCTTCGTGTCGTTCGACAAGCAGGCCGTGGCCTTGCTGAAGAAACAGGGCCACTCCGCGCGCCTGCTCTGATCGGTACCTCGCCGATCCCAACCCTGTTGCGATGCGAACGCCACCTTAATGAGTGAGTCGGAATTCTTGACTCGCTCCCGGGCATCAGTACATCCCGCAGTAAGCGCTCGATACGCTGCAGCCGGGCGTCGTACGGCGGGATCGCCGGGTTATCTTCCGGATATGCGCACCCCGACAAGGCGGGTGCCGACCAGCGAGTCCGGAGGGAACGGGAATGGCGAATCGATCGATGCGGGTGGCCGCGCGCGCCCGCGCATGCGCTGTCGTAGGGTTGTCGGCCCTGCTGCTGGCCGCATGTGGCGGTGGTGGGGGCAGCGATTCGCCGGCAGCCGGCGATGGTCCGCCGCCTACGCCGGCTCCTGGCCCGGCACCTGCACCTGCACCGTCGCCGGCGCCATCCCCCGCCCCGGACCCGGCTCCTGATGCGGCATCCCGGGCGACTGTGGACATCATCGGCACGGCGGCCACCGGCGCGCCACTCGCCAATGCCGTCATCAGCCTGAAGTGCGTGGGTGCCAGTTTTGCGAGCACTGCGCAGACCGACGGCAGCTTCCGGATCGCCTCGGTGCCGGTAGACGCGGCGCCGTGCCTGCTGCAGGCGCAGAACGCGAGCACGGTCTACGTTGCGCCGATCGCGAATCCGGGTGTCGGTACGATCACAGTCAATGCCACCCCGCTCACCCATCTGCTGAGCTCGCGACTGCTCGGACAAACCGCCGACCTCGCCTTTGCGAACGCCGGCGCCACGACCTTCGCGCTGGTCGATCCGGCCGGAATCAGTGCCGCGCGAGGGCATGTTCGCGCGCAGCTGGACCGACTCGGCCTCACCGTTCCCGGCCTGGCGTCGGACTGGATCGGCACGCCTTTCCGGGCGAAGCCGGATGATGCGCATGACCAGCTCCTCGAGGCACTGGGTGTGGCACTCGCGAGCCATGGCCTGACCGTGGCGACGGCATCGGGACAGCTCGCCTCGAGCGCGGCAGTGTTGAACCTGCCGCCGCCGGAGCCGGTACAGGCGTGCACTCCCGCCCTCATCGATGGCTTCGCCGGCGCCGATCGCAGCAAGTGGATCACGGTCGGGAGCGGACCGACACAGACCGACGGAATCGGCATCGGGGGCGGGCCGGGCTTCACCCGCGGCGCTTCGGTCGAAGTCAGCTTCGCCGACGGCACCGTCCTGAGCGGCGCCCGGACCGACGCAGTAACGGGCATGGTCACACTGGTTCCCTGTGGCCTCAAGTCGGCGCTGCCGGCGCTCATCCGGATGCGCGGTGAACCGGGTTCGACCTACTACGACGCCGGCAACGGCCAGTGGGTGAGCTTCGAGGGCAAGACGCTGCATGGCCTGGTCCAGGGTCTCGAGATCGACCGGAACCTCGCCGTCACGCCGTTCACCGAGGCGGTGTACCGGCGTGTACTGGCCCTTGGAAGCGAATCCGCAAGCTCCGAGGGCCGCTTCGCCGCAAAGTCCACGGGGCCGGCATGGCAGGATCCCGGCCGAATCGAGCTTGCGCACGACGAGGTGCTGGTGGCGGTCAACGACCAGCTGCCCGGCGTCTACCGCCTCGGTCGCCTCGAGCACATGCCCTTGCTGCTGGATGAACAGGGCGACACCGAAGGCTCCCAGGCTTTGCCCAGGACGCCGGACGGCGTCCATGCCGCTGTCATCGCCGGCTTCGCCAAGGCCGCCGCGGCCAGTCGGCCCGACGAGCCGGCGCCGGCGCTGGGGATCAGCGAGCGCTTCGCTGCCGACCTGGCCGACGGCGTACTCGATAACCCGCACACTGGCATCGATGCGTCCGAGGCGGGATCGATGTTGCCCGCCTACAGTCTCGATACGCTGTGGCGCGACATGACGGCGGGAACAACGAGCGTCGCGTTCAAGGCCGGCAGTCCCGAATATCGCGCCGACCTGCCGTTTCCGCTTTCACTGGTGAAGCCGAGCGGCTACCGCGTCGACGACATGTTCGCAGCAACGCAGTACGCAGGACTCTACAGCGACGGGGTGCTGCGGATCGTCGCCGAAGTCCGCGACGACTATCACCCATACTGTGGCTATTGGTGCAATCCCGTGAGGAAGGTGCGTGCAACGGCGAGCACCACGTGGTGGGTTTTCGAGTTCGGGACGTTCCTCGACTTCGACATCGCCAGTCGCATCGCCCGCAGGCCGGATGGCAGCCTGGTATCGGTGGCGAACCTCCATGCCGATATCCCGCCGGAGGCCGTGCTGCGCCCGCTCGACCATGATTTCGTCGAAACCTTCCCCAATGTGCACACCGCCCTTCTGTATCGCGGCACGGATGGCGGCGTGTACCAACGCTTGCATATCAGTTCGGGGCCCATTCCGTTCGAGTATGCCGAAGCACGCGGCCTGGGCAGCCTCGCCGGCATGCCGTACAGCGCGTCGACCGCCTTCCTGCCATTCGACGACTCCGGCGACGCCGTCGGTCTCCATTTGTTCGGCATCGCCGCCGACGGGTCGGTGCAACGCCTCGTCTACAGTTTCCCGGATTACCAGGGCGGTCAAAGCAGCGTGATCCCGCCCGTATTGAAGAACAGGTCGATCGTCGAACTGCCGGCCCGTGCGCGCCAGCTCACGAGTGACGGACGACTGATATACGCCTTGCTGGCGAGCGGCGATGTCTATCTACTGAACCCCGAGATTCTCGTATCGGAATCGGGGTTCTATCCCGTGGAGGGAGTCCACGAACAGGTCATCCAGCGTACCTATCCTGGCCGCTTCCGGCCGGCCGGCCTGGCCGGAGCGGGACCGCTGCGCATAGCGGGGGCGAGCAACATATGCCGCATCGACGGAATCTACCTCGTCACCTGTGGCGGACAGTTGCGCAAGATCGACCGCAGCTACTACTGGCTGGTGGTTGCATACGCTTTCGGCAACATCCGGGCCCCGGGAGCCGAGTACCTCGTCGTGCCGGAAACAAGATTCGATGCCCGTGGATGGCGAGCACTCAAGACGCCTCTCGATGCCGAGGTGGTCTGGGAGGATTCGTACTTTCGCTTGTTGATGACTGTCGACGGGCGGTACGTGCTCCAGGAGGACACCTACGGCATCCGTCTTGGCCCGGGGTCATGGGAGATCGGGGGCACCGAGCTGACACAGCAAGTCGTCGAGTCCTGGCTCGGGGGCTGACCCGAACCGCCCCGGCTCACGCCGGGTAACTCGAATCGGATGATCGCAGCGTCGAAGGATGGCGATGCCCGATCGTCCACTCGATCGCCCGGCCCGCGCTGTCGGCCAGGGTCCGACAGTCGACGGCGAGCCGGCGGTTGGCGGCGGACACGAAGCCCTCGACGATGCCGGCGAGCGCCTCGTAGTGCACCGGATGAAAGCCCGGCGCGGCATCGGCCAGGCGCCAGCGATCCTGCGTGACCGTCACGCCCGACTGCGTCGCCTTGCAATCGGCCTGGTCGCCATGCCCGCGCAGGAAGGCGCCGATGAACTCGCCGGCCGCGCGGATGTCCATCGGGCCGGCGGAAGCGCCAAAGCGCGGAGCCAGTTCCTCATGGAACTGCATGCCGATCAGCCGGCCCGTCAGGCGCAGCAGGTGGCCGGCATCACCGGGGCCGAACTGCTCGACCGCTACGGGCAGCGCCGAGCGGACGTATTCCATCGCGTAGTTGCGGTAGGACTTCTCGATGCGCGAGCGGGGCCAGGCCTCGCCTTCGAGCCTTGGCGCGAGCGCCGGGTCGAACTCCGGCGCCTCGAGGTGCCGCGCGAAGGCCAGGCGCTCGTGCGGCGCGAGATCGCGGTCGTACTCGTAGTAGAAGCCCTCGAGTCCGTCCTGGCCGTCGGCCATCTGCTTGGTGCAGACGAAGCCGAGCCGCGGATTGCCGAGCGACACGCCATTGTTGGCATGCCAGCCGCGCAGCATGCCGAGCGAGACCTCGCCCGGGATTGCGCAGATGGCGGTGCCGCGCCACATCCAGCGCGGCGCCGGGTAGCGCACCCAGGCCTTGCGGTCGGATTCGCGGATGTACTGTACCGGCACCCCGCCCAGCATGTTGCCGAGGTAGTGGTACTGGGCGCACGCCATCGCGTGGGGAAGATCCTTAAGGCCGAAGCGCTCGATGCCGAGGAGGAAACGCTCCTGCTGCTGGCGCCGGAACACGCGAAACACGAAGTCGGCGCCGTGGCGCGCGCCCATCCGCGTGGTGACCGACATGATCAGGCCGGTGAAGTACGCGTGGTATAGGTCGCCGACCGCGCGCCATGCCTGGTGGTGTTGCTGTTCCCCGTTCCTTGCTTCGACTGCGTTCACATCCCGCCTCGTAGAGTTTCCGCGCCACGCCCCGGCTGGCGGCGCTCGCGGGGCATGGTATCGCGCATGTCTTTCGGACGCGCGGCGCTTACGGGCGCCACCGTTACC
>DAIMFM010000024.1:13731-16917 GCA_036724585.1 Burkholderiaceae bacterium
CCGTGTCCAACCGGCGGCCAGCGCCGCGCCGGTGCTTCCAGTCACGCGCCGGCGCCGCCGACGATGAACCCTGAATGGTAGCCTGCGGCGACTCGCCTGCTGCGCGGGTTGGCGACCGCGAGGGCCCCGCGAGGACCACGACGAGCCGGCGGTATATCCGCTAAAGTCGTGGATCCTGCGGACCGCTCGTCCGGTCCGCGCCTGCCTTCCTGCATCCGCATGGTGAACCCGATGACCCAGCCCGAATTCCACTTCGACTTCGGCAGCCCCAATGCCTATCTCAGCCACCGCGTGATCCCCGGCATCGAGCAGCGCACCGGCGCGAAGTTCCGCTACGTGCCGATCCTGCTCGGCGGCGTGTTCAAGCTCACCAACAATCGCTCGCCGGCCGAGGCCTTCGACGGCATCCGCAACAAGCTCGAGTACGAACGGCTCGAGATGAAGCGCTTCATCGAGCGCCATTCGCTGGGCGAGTTCCGCTGGAACCCGAACTTCCCGGTCAACACGCTGGCGCTGATGCGCGGCGCGGTCGCGGCGCAGGGGCTCGGCGTCTTCGAGCAGTACGTGGACGCGATGTTCCGGGCGATGTGGCAGGAGGAGCGCGCCATGGCGGACCCGGCGGTCTTCGCCGAGGCGATGAAGGCGGCAGGGCTGCCCGGCGACGAGATCGTGGCGCGATCGGCCAGCCCCGAGGTCAAGCAGGCCCTGCTCGACAATACCGAGCGCTCGGTCGAGCGCGGCACCTTCGGCTCGCCTACCTTCTACGTGGGCGACGCCATCTACTTCGGCAAGGATCGCCTGCGCGACGTCGAGGAGGCCTTGCTCGCCCGCAAGGGCTGAGGCTCGGCGCGCGGCATCGCGCGCCGCGGCGGCCGGCCGCTCAGCACGTGAAGTCGCAGGACTCGCCGTGCGCGGCCAGCGCCGTGCGGATGCGCTCGAGCGCCGTGTCGCGCACGCCCATCTCGACGAGCGATGCGATCGTGCTGTCGAAGTAGTGCCGGCAGTTGCCGTGGATGCCCTGGCCGGTGGCGAGCAGGTGCGCGACCTGCGCCAGCGGCAGCCTGCCGGTGTAGCGGGGATGCTTGCGGTTGGCCACGAAGGTGAGCGCGCGGATGCGCTCGCCGGCGATGGTCGCCGCCACCCAGCGCGCCTCGTAGGCGCCGGAGAGCATCTCGCGCCGCCAGAGCAGGCGCAGTTCCTCGCGCACCTGCGGCGCCGCGATCCGGAACCCGATCCCGTAGCAGCAGCCGCCGCGATCGAGGGCGAGCATCAGGCCCGGGCGTTCGGGGCTGCCACGGCCCAGCACCATGCGCAGGCAGAAGCGCCGGCTCCAGCCATGGACATGGGCACGCTCGGCGCCGATGTGCTCGATGGCGGGGTTCCACATGAGCGAGCCGTAGCCGAAGACGAGGACGTCGTCGCCCGCCGGATGCTGCGCCAGGGTCGCCTCGAGCGATTCGTCGAGCTCGGCATCGCTGCGGATCGTCCCAGGGGGCGACTTGGCGCGCCAGGTCGCGAGCAGCGAGCCGTCGGCGAGCCTGTCGCGGGTGATGAAGGGAGGCGGCTTGGGCAGCCCGCTGGTTTCCGAAGACATCGATCCGTTCCCGATTGCGTTTGTCGATCTCCCGATCGTCGATTCCCCTTGTCGGCGCGGCCTCGCGCCGTGCTCAGCCGGCGCTGGCCGGCAGCAGCGCCTCGTCGAAGATGGCGACGGCCCGGGTCCAGCCGGCCGATGCGCCGCGGATCTTGTGCGGAAAGCAGCTGATGATGAAGCCGTCGCCAGGCAGTGCTTCCAGATTGTGCAGCTTTTCGATGTGGCAGTAGCCGATGTCGCGGCCGGCCTTGTGGCCTTCCCATATCAACGAGGCATCGCCCGTCTCGGCGTACTTGCCGGCGGTGTGCACGAAGGGGGCGTCCCAGCTCCAGGCGTCGGTGCCGGTCAGGCGCACCCCGCGCTCGAGCAGGTACATGGTGGCCTCGTAGCCCATGCCGCAGCCGGCCGACACATAGTCGGGATGGCCGTAGCGGCTGCCGGCGCGCGTATTGACCACCACGATCTCGAGCGGCTGCAGCTCGTGGCCGATGCGGGCGAGCTCCGCCTCGACCTCCGCGGCGGTGACGACATGGCCGTCGGGCAGGTGGCGGAAGTCGAGCTTCACCCCCGGCTGGAAGCACCATTCGAGCGGCACCTCGTCGATGGTGGTCGACGGCTTGCGCTCGCCGAGCGCGCGATCCATGGTGCTGTGGAAGTGGTAGGGCGCATCGAGGTGGGTGCCGTTGTGGGTGGACAGGCGGACCCGCTCGACCGCCCAGCCCTCGCCGTCGGGCAGGTCGCCGGGTTCCAGCCCGGGAAAGAACTTCGCGATCTGCTCGACCGAGGTGTCGTGCGTGATGTAGTCGATGCGCGGCTCGAGCCCGGGCGGATCGGACGCCACGTCGTTCTCGAGGTAGATCGACAGGTCGACGAAACGTCGGGTGCTGCGGGCCATGGCGGTGTCTCCTTTGCGGTGTGCCTATCGTGCGCCGGCAACGCTTTCATACGCGACGATCGCGGCGGCGAGGTCCTCCAGCGCCGTCCCGACCGATTTGAACACGGTGCGCTCCGCGGGGCTGACCCGGCCGCGCGCCTCGCCGCGACACAGGGCCTCGAGCGTGGCGCGCACGTCGCCCGGCGCGAAGACGCCGCGCGATATCGGCCCGATCAGCTCGCCGCTCTTGGTCAGCGCCTCGGGCGTATCGACGAAGAGCGAGGCGCCGGCGAAGCAGTCGTCGTCGGCCTCGCGCATCGCCGGGGTGAAGCTGCCGATCAGGTCGAGGTGGCTGCCCGGGCGCAGCCAGCGGCCCTGGAGCACGGGTTCGGTGGCGAGCGTGGCGCAGCTCACGATGTCGGCCTCGCCGGCGGCGCGCGCGAGATTCTCCGCCGGGCGCGCATCGAAGCCTTCGTCCGCGAGCTCGCGCGCCAGCGCGGCCGCCTTGCCGGCGTCCCGCGCCCAGATCGTCACCCGGCGGATGGGCCGGACCGCCCGGTAGGCCTCGGGCAGCAGGCGCGCGATGCGCCCGGCGCCCACCACCAACAGGTGGCTCGCGTCCTCGCGCGCAAGGAAGGAAGCGGCCAGCGCCGAGGCGGCCGCGGTCCGCCGGTTGGTGACCTGGTCGCCGTCGATCACGGCCAGCGGCACGCCGGTG
>DAIMFM010000024.1:16927-18242 GCA_036724585.1 Burkholderiaceae bacterium
GCCGGGCAGGCCGCGCGCGCCGTTGCCCGGCGCGATGTTGATCGTCTTGACCCCGTAGTAGCGATCGGGCAGCCACGCCGGCATCACCAGCGAGACCATCGACGTGCCCTGCGACGGCGCGGCGATGTCGAGGACCTGGCGGGGAGGGACTTCGCAGCCCTCGGCGAACATCGTGCGCAGCGCGTCGACGAGCGCATCGAAGGGCAGGGCGCGACGGGTGGCTTCGGCGGCAACGAGCTTCATGCCGCCGAGGATAGCGCGGCGCGGCGCCGCGCTGGCGCCGCTACGCCTGGCGTCGCCGCACCCGGCGCCCTTGCCTGCCCCCGCGCGGTGTGGATCAGCCGGTCGGCGGCTCCTCGCTCGGCGGCGCTTCGTCCCTGGGCGGCGGGCAGTTGGCCCGCCATTCCCGGAGTTCCTGCGCGAGGATGGTGTGGTTGTCGCGGTCAGCCAGCTTGATCAGGTCCCCGACGTTCTGCTCGGAGACCTGCTCGCGAGCCTCGCCACGGCGGGACAGCCGCTGGTAGATCTCGAGCGTCTCGGCCGGGATGCGTGACTCGTCGACTTGCTTCATTTCGCGTCCTCCGTGTTCTCCTGCAGGCGCAGGGCTTCGGCGACGGCCGCCGGCTCGCCGACGATCAGCGGCTGGCGCCAGTCGCGCATGACTTCGATCGCCTCGGGATCGGTCCCGCGGCCGAAGCCTTCGAACTCGCGCCAGCGGCCGTTCTCGCGCACCCGGATCATCCGGCCCGCCGCGCGGGCGAGCGCGAGTCCGCCGGCGACGTCCCAGATGTTGGGCGAGGCGAAGCGGGCGAACTGCAGCAGTCCCACCGCCGCGAAGGCGCACTCGATCGCCGCCGAGCCGGTCTTGCGCATGTCCCAGGGCGCATTGCGCACGGACTGGCTTGGCTCGCCGGCGAGGCGCCGGCGCAGGCTCGGGTTGATCGCATGGACCACCGGCTGGCCGTCGAAGCGCAGCGGCGAGCCGACGCTCGCGTGGTAGACGCCGGGGCGCAGCAGGTGGCTGGTCGAGCACCAGGTCGCGCCCACGACCGGCTTGCCGCGCTTGAGTACCCCGATGGTGGCGCAGAACATCGGGAAGCCGTTGACGAAATTGCTGGTGCCGTCCACCGGATCGATCGCCCACACCACGTCGTGGTTGTTGCCGGGCCGATCCATGATCTCCTCGCCGAGGATGTCGTGGTGGGGATACTCGACGGCCAGGCGTGCCCGGATCAGCGCCTCGACGCCGTTGTCGACCTCCGAGACCGGATCGCGGAACGTGCCCTTCGCCCCCTTGTAGCGCACCGTGAGCGAC
>DAIMFM010000025.1:0-13685 GCA_036724585.1 Burkholderiaceae bacterium
CGTGGTCCAGATTTTCTGCCCGTTGACGATGTAGTGGTCGCCGCGGCGCTCGGCGCGCGTCTTGAGCGAGGCGAGGTCGGAACCCGAGCCCGGCTCGGAGTAGCCCTGCACCCAGAAGACGTCGCCGTTGTAGATGCGGGGCAGGTATTCCTTCTTCTGCTCCTCGGTGCCGAAGCGCAGGAGCACCGATGCGACCATCGTGGGCCCGAAGGGCGCAATCGGGGGTGCGCCGGCGCGCGCGTACTCTTCCTCGTAGATGTATCGCTGCGTGGCGTTCCAGCCCGTTCCGCCCCATTCGACGGGCCAGGACGGCGCCACCCAGCCCTTCTTGGCCAGGATCTTGTGCCAGCGCACGAGATCGTCCTTGCTGAGTTCCCCGTGGTTGAGCACCTTCTCTTGCAGGTCGGTGGGCAGGTTGGCTTCGAACCAGCTGCGCACTTCATCGCGGAAGGCGAGCTCTTCGGGGCTGAATGAAAGATCCATCCGCTATCTCCAAATGACGGGCCGCACTTTTTGAGGGTGGCCGTCGCTGCTGCTGCGTGGCAGCGCGAATCGGCCGCTACGCCTTGCGGCCGGATTGTGTTCGGGCGTTGGGCAATTCTAGGCGAATCTCTGCCGGCCGCGTCGGGGCGTTTCAGCCGACCCAGGCACGGGCGTTACGGAAGATCCGCATCCAGGGCGCGTCCTCGCCCAGCCCGGGAGGCGCCCAGCTCATCTGGACCGTCCGGAACACCCGTTCGGGGTGCGGCATCAGGATGGTCGCGCGGCCGTCCTCGGAGCTGAAGCCCGCCAGCCCGTCGGGCGAACCATTGGGATTGGCGGGGTAGCGCATCGCGACCTGGCCATGGCCGTCGACGAAGCGCAGCGACGCCCGCGCCCGGCCCGCCTGTCCGGTGCCGCCGAAGCGCACCCTGCCCTCGCCGTTCGAGACGACGATCGGCATCCGGCTGCCGGCCATACCGGCAAGCAGGATCGACGGCGAATCGAGGACCTCGACCTGCACCAGGCGGCCCTCGAACTGCTCCGAGCGGTTGCGCACGAAGTCGGGCCAGTCATGGGCGCCGGGAATGATGGACTTGAGGTGGGCGAACATCTGGCAGCCGTTGCAGATGCCCAGGCTGAAGGTGTCGCTGCGCCCGAAGAAGACGGCGAAGCGTTCGGCCATCTCCGCATTGAAGAGGATGGAGCGGGCCCAGCCGGCGCCGGCGCCGAGCACGTCTCCGTAGGAAAAGCCGCCGCAGGCGACCAGGCCCTTGTAGTCCCCGAGGCGATGGCGACCGGCGATGAGGTCGGTCATGTGCACGTCGTAGGCATCGAAGCCGGCGCGAGTGAAGGCGGCCGCCATCTCGACGTGGCTGTTGACCCCCTGTTCGCGCAGGATCGCCACCCGGGGCCGCACACCGGTCGCGACAAAGGGCGCGGCGATGTCCTCGGCGGGATCGTACGAGAGCGCGAGGTGCAGGCCGGGGTCGTCGGCGCCGGCGATGGCGTCGAACTCCTCCTGCGCGCATTCAGGGTCGTCGCGCAGCGCCGCGATCCGGTAGCTCGTCTCTTCCCAGATCCGGTGCAGGGTGGCGCGCGACTCGACGAAGACGCGCCGCCCGTCACGATAGAAGCTGATCTCGTCCCCGTCGGCCGGCTTGCCGATGACGTGCGAGAAGGCCGACAGCCCCAGGGCGCGCAGCTCGCCCATGACCGCATCGCGGTCCGCGGCCCGCACCTGGATGACGGCGCCCGGCTCCTCGTTGAACAGGGCCCGGATCGTGGCCTCGTTGCGCTGGACCTCGACCTGTTCCGGCCGGATCTTGAAGTCGCCCCAGTCGGCCGAGCCCGGATCGAACACCAGCATGTCGATGTTGATGGCGACGCCGCAACGCCCGGCGAAGGCCATCTCGCAGACGGTGGCGAACAGGCCGCCATCGGCGCGGTCGTGATAGGCGAGGATGCGGCCCTGCCCGCGCAGGCGGGCGATCGCGGCGACGAAGCTCGCGAGCCGCGCCGGGTCGTCGAGATCCGGCGCCTCGTTGCCCACCTGTCCCGTCACCTGCGCGAACACCGAGCCGCCGAGCCGCTGCCGTCCGGCCGCAAGGTCGATGAGGATCAGTGCCGTATCGGTCGAGGGATCGAGCTGTGGGGTGCTCGCCTGGCGCACATCGGCCACGGGCGCAAAGGCGGTCACCACCAGCGACGTCGGGGAAAGCACTTCCCTCGTGCTGTCGCTGGCGGTGTCGCGCCAGACGGTGCGCATCGACAGCGAATCCTTGCCGACGGGGATGGCGATGCCGAGCGCGATGCAGAACTCGCTGGCGGCGCGCACCGCATGGTAGAGGTCGGCATCCTCCGCGGGATCGCCGCAGGCGGCCATCCAGTTCGCCGACAGCTTGATCGCGTCGATGCGCTCGACGGGGGCGGCGCACAGGTTGGTGACGGCCTCGGCGATCGCCATCCGGACCGAGGCGGCCGGGTCGATGACCGCGACCGGGCTGCGTTCGCCCAGCGCCAGTGCGTCGCCCGCATGCCCATGGAAGTCGGCCAGGCCGATGGCGCAGTCGGCGACCGGCACCTGCCAGGGGCCCACCATCGGGTCACGCGCGCTCAGGCCGCCGACCGTGCGGTCGCCGATGGTGACGAGGAAACGCTTGCTGGCGACGGTGGGATGGCGCAGCACCGCGCATGCGACCGGGCCGAGCTCATGGCCGACCGCATCGACCGGCGCGAGCCGGCGCGGGCGGGGCGTGCCGGTGCGCGACATCCTCGGCGGCTTGCCGAGCAGCACGTCGATCGGCATGTCCACCGGATGGCCGTCGGCGGGATCGTCCTCGCTGAACAGGAGCTGCAACTGGCCGTCGTCGGTGACGGTGCCGACGACGGCAAAGGGGCAGCGTTCGCGGCCGCAAAGGTATTCGAAGGTGGCCAGCGACGCCGGTGCGAGCGCCAGGACGTAGCGTTCCTGCGATTCGTTGCACCAGATCTCGGCGGGCGACATTCCCGATTCTTCCAGCGGGATCCGGTCGAGCATGAAGCGCGCCGAGCGGCCGGCGTCATGGACGATCTCGGGAAAGGCATTGGACAGGCCGCCCGCCCCCACATCGTGGATGGACAGGATCGGATTGGCCGGGCCGAGCGCCTGGCAGCGATCGAGCACTTCCTGGGCGCGTCGCTGGATCTCCGGGTTGCCGCGCTGGACCGAGTCGAAGTCGAGCTCGGCGGTATTGGTGCCGGTCCCCATGCTCGAGGCGGCGCCGCCGCCCAGGCCGATGCGCATGCCGGGCCCGCCCAGCTGGATCAGCAGGGTCCCCGGCGGCAGCGGATCCTTGCCGACATGGCGGGCGTCGATGGCGCCGACGCCGCCGGCGATCATGATCGGCTTGTGGTAGCCGCGCATGGCGCCCTCGACCTCCTGCTCGTAGCTGCGGAAGTAGCCGAGGAGGTTGGGCCGGCCGAACTCGTTGTTGAACGCCGCCCCGCCCACCGGCCCTTCGATCATGATGTCGAGCGCCGAGGCGATGTGCCCGGGCCGGCCGGGGCTGGCCGGCGCGCCCGCGGCCTCTGGCCCGCCGGACTCCCAGGGCTGCTCGAAGCCCGGAATGCGCAGGCTGGACACCGTGAACCCGGTCAGTCCGAAGCGCGGCCGCGAACCGCGCCCCGTGGCGCCCTCGTCGCGGATCTCGCCGCCGGCGCCGGTCGCGGCGCCGGGGTACGGCGCGATCGCCGTGGGATGGTTGTGGGTCTCGACCTTGAGCAGGCTGTGGGTCAGGCCCGTCTCCCCCGCATACAGGCCATTGACCTGGCGGCCGTCGGGGAGGGTTTGCCAGGAATGGAAGCGCTGTGTCTCGCGACCGGCAAGGACGGCGGCGTTGTCCGAATAGGCGACGATCGTGCCTTGCGGATGGGCGGCGTGCGTGGCCCGGATCATCCCGAACAGCGACCGGTCCATCGCCTCGCCGTCCAGCACCCAGTCGGCGTTGAAGATCTTGTGCCGGCAGTGTTCGGAGTTCGCCTGGGCGAACATCATCAGCTCGACGTCGCTCGGGTCGCGACGCAGCCGGCCGAAGGCGTCGGCGAGGTAGTCCACCTCGTCGTCGGACAGGGCCAGCCCGAGCTTGTGATTGGCCTCGACCAGCGCCTCTCGGCCCCGCGCGAGCAAGGGGATGCGCTGCATCGGCTTGCCTTCGAGCGGGGCGAAGAGCCGGGCCGGGTCGGGGCGATCGAGTAGCGCCGTCTCGGTCATCCGGTCGTGCAGCACGCTGGCGAGCCGTCGCAGGATTGCCTCGTCCAGCGGCTTCGCGCCGAAGACTCCGCGACGGGCAAGCAGCCGGTACTCGATGCCGCGTTCGATCCGGCGTACCGACTCGAATCCGCAGTTGTGCGCGATGTCGGTGGCCTTGCTCGCCCAGGGCGAGATCGTACCCAGGCGTGGCACCACCCACAGCGCCTGGCCACGGTTCGGGGCCTGCCCATCGGCGGGCGCGTCGTCGTCCACCAGTGACTGCAGGCGGGCGCGCGTGGGCGGATCGAGCTCCCGGTCGGCGAAGCCGGGATAGAACCAGGAGGACTCGAGCGTGTCGATCCGCGGCTCGATCCGGCGCAGCGCCTCGAGCAGGCGGGCAATGCGAAAGCCGGACAGCGCCGGCGAGCCGGCAAGCGTGAAGTACGCGGACATCGGGAACCGACCGAGGCAGGAAACCCCGATTATATCGGGGGCGTGCCGAAGCCCCCGCCGCCCGGCGTCTCGATGATGATCGTCGCGCCGGCATCGACCTGCACGGAATCGGTCGCGCCGAGCAGGCGCTCCGCACCGGTGGCATCCACCAGCCGGTTGACGCCGGGCGCGCCGGGCTCGCCGCCGGCGGCGCCGAAGGCCGGTTCGATGCGCCCGTTCGAGAGGATCGAGACCGTCATAGGTGCCAGCAGGCGGATCGCCCGGCTCGCGCCGTCGCCGCCGCGCCAGCGCCCCGCCCCGCCCGAGCCGGCGCGGATCCGGTGCCACAGCAGCCGCACCGGGAAGCGCGTCTCGAGCACCTCGGGATCGGTGATGCGCGAGTTCGTCATGTGGGTCTGCACCGCGGCACAGCCATCGAAGCCGTCGACGAGGACGCCCTGGGCATCGAAGATGCCGCCGGCGCCCGATCCGCCGGCGATGGTCTCGTAGTACTGGAAGCGATCGGTGCCGAAGGTGAGGTTGTTCATCGTGCCCTGCGCCGCCGCCATCACGCCGAGCGCCCCGTAGAGCGCGGCGACGATGCAGCTCGACGTCTCGACGTTGCCGGCCACCACCGCGGCCGGCGATTCGGGCGCCAGCATGCAGGCCGGCGGCACGACGACCTCGATCGGCTTGAGGCAGCCCTCGTTCATCGGGATGTCGTCGTCGACGAGCGTGCGAAAGACGTAGAGCACCGCCGCCATGGTCACCGCACGGGGTGCATTGAAATTGTCGGGCAGCTGGGCGGAGGTGCCGGTGAAGTCGACCCTGGCAGAACGACTGGCGGCATCGACGCGCAGGGCGACGCGAATCTCGGCGCCGTTGTCCAGGCGCAGGCGGAAGTCCCCGTCGCGCAGCGCCGAGATCGCCCGCCGCACCGACTCCTCGGCGTTGTCCTGGACATGGCGCATGTAGGCGCGCACCACGTCGAGGCCGAACTGGTCGACCATGCGCAGGAGTTCCTCCCGGCCCTTCTCGTTGGCGGCGACCTGGGCGCGCAGGTCGGCGAGGTTCTGCTCCGGGTTGCGCGCCGGGTGCCGTGCGCCCGCCAGCACCGCATGCATCTCCCTGTCGCGGATCCGGCCGTCGGTGACCAGCCGGAAGTTGGTGATCAGCACGCCCTCGTCGTCGATCGTCCGGCTGTCGGGCGGCATCGACCCGGGAGTGAGGCCGCCGATGTCGGCATGGTGGCCCCGCGAGCCGACCCAGAACAGGATCTCCCGTTGCGCGGCGTCGAAGACCGGGGAAATCACCGTGACGTCGGGCAGGTGGGTGCCCCCCGCATAGGGATCGTTGAGGACGAACACATCGCCGGGGCGGATGGAGTCGGCCGCATTCGAGGCGATCACGGCGCGCACGCTCGCGCCCATCGACCCGAGGTGGACCGGCATGTGGGGGGCATTGGCAACCAGTGCGCCCCCGGCGTCGAACACCGCGCAGGAGAAATCGAGGCGTTCCTTGATGTTGACCGAGTGCGCGGTGTTCTGCAGCCGGTATCCCATCTGCTCGGCGGCCGACATGAACAGGTTGTTGAAGATCTCGAGCATGATCGGGTCGGCCTGGGTGCCGATGGCCACGCGCTCGGGCCGCGCGACATGGCGATCGATGACCAGGTCGCCACGCTCGGTCATGCGGGCGCGCCATCCCGGGTCGACCACGGTCGTCGCGGTGGCCTCGGCGATGATCGCCGGCCCGATGATGGACTCGCCGGCATCGATGTCCTCGCGCCTGTACAGCGGCGCGTCGTGCCAGCGGTCGGCCGCGAACAGCGGCACGGTGGCGACCGGCGCGAGTGCACCGGCCCGCGGCGGCCCCGCATCGAGCGGCGCGCCCTCGCCGGACGGGCCCATCGCCTCGGCGACGACCGAATCGATGACGAGGGGCCGGTCGCTCATCAGGAAGGAGAATCGCTGCCGGTAGGTCCGCTCGAAATCGGCGCGCATGGAGGCGATGTCGCCGAAGGGCACCTCGATCGCCGTGTCGGTGCCGAGGTAGCGCAGCAGCGCGCGCCGCGCGAGGCGGATCACCGCGGGCGACTCGCCCTGGTCGACGAGTTCGCCGCGGGCGGCATCCACCAGGCCGGCAAGGATCCGGGTCGCCGCGGCCAGCCCCGCTTCGTCGAGCGCCGCCTCGACCGAGTGCTCGCGGATCGCCGACTGTTCGGCCAGGCCCATGCCGTAGGCCGAGAGCACGCCGGCCAGCGGATGCGCGAGCACCGTCGGCATGCCCAGGGCATCGGCGACGCCACAGGCATGCTGGCCCCCGGCCCCGCCGAAGGTGACGAGCGTGTAGCGGGTCACGTCGTAGCCGCGCTGCACGGAGATCTTCTTGATCGCGTTGGCCATGTTGCCGATCGCGATGTCGATGAAACCCTGGGCGACCGCCTCGGGCGACAGGCGCTTGCCGGTCGCCGCCGCGATCTCGTCGGCCATGCGCGTGAAGCCCTCGACCACCGCGTCCCGGTCGAGCGGCTGCCTGCCGTCCGGGCCGAACACCGACGGGAAGAACGCGGGCTGGATCCGGCCGAGCATGACGTTGGCGTCGGTCACCGTCAGGGGCCCGCCGCGCCGGTAGCTGGCCGGGCCGGGGTTGGCGCCCGCCGAATCCGGGCCGACCCGCAGCCGGGCGCCGTCGAAGTGCAGGATCGAGCCGCCGCCGGCCGCCACCGTGTGGATGCTCAGCATCGGGGCGCGCACCCGCACCCCGGCGACCAGCGAATCGAAGGCGCGTTCGAGTTCCCCGGCGAAATGCGAGACGTCGGTCGACGTGCCGCCCATGTCGAAGCCGATCACCCGGTCGAAGCCGGCCAGGCGGCTGACGCGGGCCATGCCCACGATGCCGCCCGCCGGGCCCGACAGGATCGAGTCCTTGCCCTGGAACGCATGCGCGTCGGTGAGCCCCCCGCTCGACTGCATGAACTGCAGTCGCACGCCGGGCATCGCCGCCGCGACCCGCTCGACGTAGCGGCGCAGGACCGGCGAGAGATAGGCGTCGACCACGGTGGTATCGCCGCGCGAGACGAACTTGATCAGCGGCGAGACCTGATGGGACAGGGAGACCTGCGTGAAGCCCGCCTCGCGGGCGAGCTCGCCGATGCGTCGCTCGTGGGACGGGTAGCGGTAGCCGTGCATGAGGGCGACGGCGATCGCCTTCAGGCCGCGCGAGCGTGCCGCGGCGAGGGCCCGGCGAACCTCGTCCTCGTCGAGGGGTTCGATCACCGCGCCGTCGTGGGCGATCCGCTCATGCACTTCGGCCACCTCGGCTTCGAGCGCTTCGGGCAGCACGATGCGCCGGTCGAACAGGCGCGGCCGGTTCTGGTAGGCGATGCGCAGGGCGTCGGCGAAGCCGGCGGTGACGAGCAGCAGCAAGGGCTCGCCCTTGCGCTCGAGCAGCGCATTGGTGGCCACCGTCGTGCCCATCTTGACCGCTTCGACCTTGGCGGAATCGATCGTGGCCACGCCCGGGGCCCCCGTCCCGCCGGCGGCCCCGCTGCCGAGACCCGCCTGCGCCCCGGCCTGGGCGAGGATCCGCCGGATGCCCTCGACCGCGGCGTCCTCGTAGCGGCCGGGGTCCTCCGACAGCAGCTTCATCGTGACGAGGGAGTCGTCCGGGCGGCGGGCGACGATGTCGGTGAAGGTGCCGCCGCGATCGATCCAGAACTGCCATCTGCTCATCGGTTCTCCTCGGGCGCGGGCCGCCTCAGAGCGAGGTCGCCGCCCGGGCCGCCTGGTCGTAGATGCCGGACAGGGCACGCAGCCGTGCCGCCGCCGCGGCGAGTTCGGCCGCATTGTCGAGCGCCGTCGGCACGCTGGGCAGCAGGCACTGCTGGTGGCGTAGAAGACTTCCTTGCCGACCTTCTCGGAGGACAGCAGGCCCAGCCCCAGCAGCTTCTTCAGCGAATAGTTCACCACATGGGTGTCCTCGTAGCTGAGCGTGAAGCACACGTCGGCGAGCTTCTTGCTCCGTTCCCGATGGTGCACATGGTGCAGCACGAGGACGTCGGTGATCGTCAGGTCGGGCATGCCGGCCGCCGCCATGCAGCGCACCGCCCAGCGCGAGAAGGCGTTGTAGGCGACGATCAGCCCGAACTCGAACTCGGACAGCTCGCCCCATTCGCCTTCGGCGAGATGGGCGGACGAAAGGATCCGTGGGGGCCCCGCGGTCGACGGCTTCGCCGCCGCATCGCTGCCGCTGCCATTGCCGCGCGAGGCGACTGCCTCGCCCGCCTTCTGGCCTTGCTTCCTGGCGGTCATCCACAACCCCAAAACGTTGACGATTCGTTGACAATTTATCGCTGAGCTGGCTAGCATGCAAGCATTGCCCGAGGGCGGGCGATAATCGAACCGTGGCGAGGCCGGGACCACTCCGCTTCGCCCGTGCAGAAGTTCCAACGAGGAGGAGATCCGCGATGAACCGCTCACCGAAGCTGTCGATCCTTGTCGCTGCCGCCGTCGGCCTGCTGGCATCGGGCGCCGCGAGCGCCGCCAAATGGGACATGCCGCTCGCCTACCCCGCGAGCAACTTCCATTCGCAGAATGCGGCCGAGTTCGCCGCCTGCGTCGGCAAGTCCACCAACGGCAAGCTCGAGATCGCCACCCATCCGGGCGGCGCCCTCTTCAAGGGCAACGAGATCAAGCGGGCGGTCCAGACCGGCCAGGCCCAGATCGGCGAACGCCTCCTGTCGGCCCACCAGAACGAGAATGCGCTCTTCGGCATCGATTCGCAGCCGTTCCTCGCGACCTCCTTCGAGGACGGCGAGAAGCTCTGGAAGATCGCACTGCCAGAGGTGAAGAAGCTGCTCGACAGCCAGAATCTCGTCTATCTCTATTCGGTGGCCTGGCCGCCGCAGGGCCTGTACGTGAAGAAGGCGGTCGACTCCGTCGCCGACCTCGAGGGCATCAAGTTCCGGGCATACAACGCCACCACCGCCAGGATGGCCGAGCTCACCGGCATGATCCCGACCCAGGTCGAGGCCGCCGAGGTCACGCAGGCCTTTGCCACCGGCGTGGTCGATTCGATGATCACCTCGGGCGCCACGGGCTACGACAGCAAGATCTGGGAGCATGTCTCGCATTTCTACACGGTCGATGCCTGGCTGCCGCGCAACACGATCATGGCCAACAAGTCGGCGTGGAACGGCCTCGATGACGCGACGCGCAAGGCCGTCACCGATTGCGCCGCCAAGGCGGCGACCGACGGCCTGGCCAAGGCCAAGGCCTATACCGACATGACGCTCGAGGGCCTGCGCAAGGGCGGCATGACGGTCGCCCCGCCCAGCGACAAGCTCAAGGCCGAACTGCGGGAGGTCGGCAGGAAGATGACCGACGAATGGCTCGAGGGCGCCGGTCCCGAGGTCAAGGCGATCGTCGACGAGTTCCGCGGCAACTGACGCCGCCCCGGGGTCGGGACCCGCAGGAGGCGGCGATCGCGGCGGGCCCGACCCACCGCCGTTCGAGGCCAGCAATGCCCAACACGATCGAGGGGCGGGCGCCACGAGCGGGAGGCTGGCTGCGCCGCCTCCTGGATGCGCTCTACCTGTACGCCGGCGTCGCCGCTGCGGTGTCGATGGTGATGATCCTGCTGATCATCCTGGCCCAGATGGCCTGCCGCGCCCTCGGCATCGCCTTCCCGGGCTCGGCGGACTACGCCGGCTACTTCATGGCGCAGGCGAGCTTCCTCGCCTTTGCCCACGCCCTCAACCGCGGCGCGCACATCCGCGTGAGCCTGCTCCTCAACGTCCTGGGGCGCCACCGGCGCTGGGCCGAGATCTGGTGCCTGTCGGTCGGCTCCTTCCTGGGCATCTGGTTCGCCTGGCATGCCGCCGATGCGGTACGGGTGTCGCGCATGCTCGGCGACGTCAGCCAGGGCCAGGATGCGACGCCGCTCTGGATTCCGCAACTCGGGATGGCGATCGGTTCGGCCATCTTCGCCATCGCGCTCGTCGACCACCTGTGGCGGGCCATTCGCTACGGCGACCCGGGCATCGAGCACAAGGCGAGCGAATAGTCGGCTGCAGCAACGGCCGAAGCGACCGGAGACGCGCGCATGGAGTACGTCGGGGCGATCGCCCTCTTCCTGTTTGTCCTGTTCCTGCTGCTGGGAACCGGCGTATGGGTCGGCCTCGCCCTCATGGGGGTGGCCTGGGTGGGGATGGAGGTCTTCACGTCGCGACCGGCCGGCCCCGCGATGATCACCACCATCTGGACGGCGTCGTCGAGCTGGACCCTGACCGCGCTGCCGCTGTTCATCTGGATGGGCGAGATCCTGTACCGGACCAGGCTGTCGGCCGAGCTGTTCCGGGGACTGGCGCCCTGGATGGCGCCGCTGCCCGGGGGGTTGCTGCACACCAATGTCGCGGGCTGCACCGTGTTCGCCGCCGTGTCGGGCTCGTCGGTCGCGACGCTCACCACGGTGGGCAAGATGTCGCTTCCCGAACTGCTCGGACGGGGCTATCCCGAACGCATGGTGATCGGCTCGCTCGCCGGCGCCGCCACGCTCGGCCTGCTGATACCGCCTTCGCTCATCCTGATCGTGTACGGGGTGTCGATCAACGAATCGATCACCAAGCTGTTCCTCGCCGGGATCGTGCCCGGAATCTTGCTGGCCTCGCTGTTCATGGCCTACGTCGCGATCTGGTCGCGGGTGCGCCGCAAGCTGATGCCGCCGCCGGAGCCTCCGGTCCCGCTCGCACGCAAGCTGGCCAGCTCCCGCTACCTGCTCCCGGTGGTCCTGCTGATCCTGCTCGTGATCGGCTCGATGTACGTCGGCATCGCCACGGCCACCGAGGCGGCGGCCTTCGGGGTGGTCGGCTCGCTGGTGCTGGCGGCGACGCAGGGCACGCTCGACTGGCGCAATTTCGCCGACAGCCTGATGGGCGCCACCCGGACTTCCGCCATGATCGCCCTCATCCTGGCCGGCGCCGCCTTCCTGTCCCTGTCGATGGGGTTCACCGGCCTGCCCCGGGCGCTGGCCACCTGGATCGGCGAGCTCCAGCTGTCGCGCGTCGAGCTGCTCTTCGCGCTGCTCGTCTTCTATGTCATCCTCGGCTGCTTCCTCGACGGCATTTCCGCGGTCGTCCTGACCATGGCGGTGATCGAGCCGATGATCCGCGAGGCGGGCATCGACCCGATCTGGTTCGGCATCTTCGTCGTCGTTGCCGTCGAGATGGCGCAGATCACCCCCCCGGTCGGCTTCAACCTCTTCGTGCTGCAGGGCATGACCGGGCGCGGCATCGGCTACATCGCCCGTGCGGCGCTGCCCATGTTCTGCATCATGGTCCTGATGGTCTTCCTCCTGATCGCCTGGCCGGAACTGGCGACCTGGTTGCCGCAGACGCTCTCGACACGAGCCGGCTGAGCCCCGTGGCCGCCGCCGGCCCGCGCCACGGCCGGCGGAGAACGCGAATGCCCGCGGCGCCGGTGGCGTGCGGCGGCCGCGGCTAGAATCCGGACCATGGCTGCATCTGCCGCACCGCCCTCCGGTTTCTGCACGGTCGAAGGCATCCGCTCGGTCGAGCGCGAGGCGCTTGCCCGCCTGCCCGCGGGTACCCTGATGGACCGCGCCGCGCAGGCCCTGGCGGACGAAGCCGACCGCATGCTGCGCCACCTGCCGCCCGCGACCCCCGTCCTGGCCCTGGCGGGACCCGGCGGCAACGGCGCGGATGCCCTGCTCGCGGCGCTCAAGCTCGGCGAACGCGGCTACCCCGTGGGCGCCCATGCCCTCCTCGATGCAGTCCCGGACGACCCCGGGTGCGCGGATGTCCATCGTCGCTGGCGCAGCCGCCACGGTGACCCGGCACCGATCACCGCCATCGCCGGCAACGAAGCCCCGGCCGCGCTGGTCATCGACGGCCTGTTCGGGATCGGCCTTGCGCGCCCGGTGGGCGGCGCGGCCGCGGCGGCGCTCGAGCGGATCGCCCGGCTCGGCTGGCCCGTGCTCGCGGTCGATGTGCCCAGCGGCATCGATGCCGACACGGGGGCGATCGTGGGCGGGCCTTCGGCCCTTGCGGCCAGGGCTACCACCACGGTCACCATGATCGCCGACAAGCCGGGCCTGCATACCGGTGAAGGTATCGGGCATGCCGGCCGCGTGCGCGTGGCCAGCCTGGGCCTCGAGCCGCCCGCGCCCGCCGGCATCGCGATCGACCACGACTGGGCGCGCGGGCGCCTCGCGCCGCGCGGGAGGAACACCCACAAGGGCAGCTTCGGCACCGCGATGATCGTCGGGGGCTCCCCCGGGATGGAGGGCGCGGCGCTGCTCGCCGCCCGCGGCGCCCAGGCGGCCGGCGCCGGCAAGGTGATCGCGGCCTCGCCCGAGGGCCGCCCGTTCGACCCCGGCCAGCCCCAGCTGATGAGCCGCTGCCTCGGGCTGTCGCCTTCCGGCGTTGACGGCGCATTCGCCGGCATGAGCGTCGTGGCCCTCGGCTGTGGCCTCGGGCGCTCGGCGCCCGCCGCGCACTGGGTGGCGGCGGCGCTCGACACCGAACTGCCCCTGGTCCTCGATGCCGATGCGCTCAACCTGTGCGCCGTGGACGCCACGCTGGGCGCCAGCCTGTCGGCGCGGGGCTGCGAGGCCACCACCGTCGTCACGCCGCATCCGCTCGAAGCCGCCCGGCTGCTCGGGGCTTCCGTGGCCGATGTCCAGTCGGCGCGGATCGCCTCCGCCTGCCGGCTGGCCCGGGACTTCCGCGCCATCGTGCTGCTGAAGGGCGCCGGCACGGTGCTTGCTGCGCCGGACGGCCGCTGGGGCATCGTGCGCGCCGGCAGTCCGGCCCTGGCCACCGCGGGTACCGGCGACGTGCTCGCCGGGGGCGTCGCCGGCCTGCTCTGCCAGCACCCCGATGCCTTCGAGGCCGCGGGATTCGCGGCCTGGGCCCACGCCGCCGCCGGCGAGCGCTGGGCGGCGTCCCACCCCATGCAGCGCGGCCTGTCGGCGGCCACGCTCGCGGAACTCGTCACGGAGTCGATCGATGAAGTCGCCTGAT
>DAIMFM010000025.1:13695-18209 GCA_036724585.1 Burkholderiaceae bacterium
GGCCAGCGCCCCGGTTACCGTGCGGCGATGGCGAAGTTCCGGAAACTTGCGTGCGCCGCGCACGATATCGGGATCCTGTCCCTCTTCGATGCGGAAGCAGACCGGCTCCGCCGCCTGTCGTTTGATGTCGCCGGCCTGCACATCGATCTTTCGCGCCAGCGCCTGCCGCTTGCGGCGCTCGATGCCTGGGGCGGCCTGGTCGTGGCCAGCGATCTCGCGGAGCGTCGTGCGGCGATGTTCGCCGGCGAGGCCATCAACTTCACGGAAGGCCGCGCCGCCTTCCATGTCGCGCTGCGGGCGCCGGCCGGCATGCCACGGCCCCTGGGCGGCAGCGGACAGGATGTCGCCGCCGATGTCGAGGACACGCTCGCGAGGATGCGCGAGTTCTCCCGCAGGGTTCGCGAGGGCGAATGGACCGGCGCCCATGGCCGGCCGATCACCGACGTGGTCAACATCGGCATCGGCGGCTCGCAGCTCGGCCCCCTGCTCGCCTGCGACGCGCTGGCCGCCTATCGCCATCCGCGCCTGCGCACACATTTCCTCGCCAACATCGACCCCGACGCCTGGACCCGGATGAAGTCTCTGCTGGTTCCGGACACCACCCTGGTGGTGATCGCCTCGAAGTCCTGGCGCACCATGGAGACCGCCCGCAACGCGCAGGTGGTGCGCGACTGGCTGGTCGACGGCGGTATCGAGGATCCCGACCTCGCCCGCCACCTGGTCGGCGTGACCGCCAATCCCGCAGGCGCGCGCGCCTTCGGGCTGGCGGACGAAGCCATCTTTCCCTTCAGTGACTGGGTCGGCGGGCGCTATTCGCTATGGTCCGCGATCGGCCTGCCGGTCATGCTCGCCATCGGGCCCGAGGGCTTCGATGCCATGCTCGCGGGCGCGCACACCATGGACGTGCATTTCGCCGAGGCGCCCTGGCAGCGCAATGCGCCGGTGATGATGGCGCTGCTGTCACTCTGGAATGCCGACGCGCTCGGCTCGCAGACGGAAGCCGTGATCCCCTATGCGCAGGCCCTTGCGCGCCTGCCCGCCTACCTCCAGCAGCTGCAGATGGAGAGCAACGGCAAGTCGGTCGATCGCGACGGTCGGCCCATCGTCACGCCGCCTGCGCCGGTGATCTGGGGCGAACCCGGCACCGATGCCCAGCATTCCTTCTTCCAGCAGCTGCACCAGGGTCCCCAGCCGCAGCCGGTCGACTTCGTGCTGGTGCAGCCCGCGCCCAATGACCCGCAGGATCGCGGCCGCGGGCTCGCGGCCAACGCGCTGGCGCAGGCCGAGGCCCTGCTGCGCGGGGCGCCCGACGCGGCGGATCCGCATCGGCGCTACGAGGGCAACCGGCCGAGTTCGACGATCCTGCTCGAAGCCCTCGATCCAGCGTGCTTCGGCGCCCTGCTGGCGCTCTACGAGCACAAGACGGCGGCGCTCGGCTGGCTGATGCGGATCAATTCCTTCGACCAATGGGGCGTGGAGCTCGGCAAGCAGATCGCCGCCCGGCACGAGGACCTGCTCGCCGACCCGCATGCCGACCTCGCCGGACTGGACCCGTCCACGGCCGACCTGCTGGCCCGGATGCGGCGCACCCTGGCCTGAGGCGCTCAGGCTTGCATGCCATCCACGAGCCGGCCTGCCTCGAGCGTGATGCGACGCGCGCAGCGACGGGCCAGCGCATCGTCGTGCGTGACGAGTACCAGGGTCGCCCCGGCCTCGCGGTTGAGCGCGAAGAGCAGTTCGATGATGCGCTCGCCGGTCGCGACGTCGAGGCTCCCGGTCGGCTCGTCGGCGAACAGCAGGCGCGGTTCGGTGGCGAAGGCCCGGGCGATCGCCACCCGCTGCTGCTCGCCGCCGGACAGGGTCCTGGGATAGTGCCCGAGGCGTTCGCCCAGGCCGACGCGCTCGAGCAGGCGCCGTGCCCTTTCGGCGATGCGCGGCGCGCCGGCGAGCTCGAGCGGCAGCATCACGTTCTCGAGCGCGGTCATCTGGGGCAGCAACTGGAACGACTGGAAGACGAAGCCGAGGTTGCGCGATCGCCAGTTCGCGCGCGCGTCCTCGTCCATGGCGAAGAGATCCTCGCCGAATACCTCGACGCGGCCGCTGGACGGCATGTCGAGCCCGGCGAGCAGGCCGAGCAGCGTGGATTTCCCCGACCCCGACGCGCCCACCACCGCCACGGTTCCGCCGGCCTCGATCTCGAAGCCGACATCTTCGAGGATGGTCAACCAGCCGTCGGCGTCCCGCACCTTCTTGCCCAGCGATTCAACCCTTAGCGCCGCCATGACTCATCCGAACCCGATTTCGAAGCACACGATCCTACCGGAGCCGGCCCGTCGCGGCCTCCTGCTCGGCACGATCGCGCTGGCCGCATCCGCGGTTGCGGGACGCGCACGAAGCTCCCGGTCGGCCGAGCCCTTGCGGGTCCTCGTGCTCGGCGACAGCATCGCGGCCGAATACGGCATACGGAGGGGCAGCGGCTGGGTGAGCCTGCTTGCCGACAAGGCGGGCGCGCGCGCACGCTTCATCAATGCCAGCATCAGCGGCGAGACCACCGCCGGGGGGCGGACCCGCCTGCCGGGGCTGCTCGCCGAACACCGGCCCGACATCGTGCTCATCGAGCTCGGCGCCAACGATGCGCTGCGAGGGCTGCCGCTGGACGCGAGCGAAGCGAACCTCGATGCGATGGTGAGCGCCGCCAGGGCGGCGGGCGCCAGGGTGCTGCTGCTCGGCATGCAGGTGCCGCCCAACTATGGACGGCGCTATACCGAACGGTTCGCCGGGATCTTCGAGGCGGTCGCCCGACGCCATGGCGTGGCGCTCGTGCCTTTCCTGCTCGAAGAAATCGCCGATGACCTCGGCTACTTCCAGGACGACAGGATCCATCCGAACGAAAGTGCTCAGGCGCTGATCGCGGCGACGGCCTGGCCGGCGCTCGAGCCATTGCTGGCGAGCGGCGACGGGCGCAGGGGATAAACCGGCTGCTGGTGCCCGAGACCGGGATCGAACCGGTAAGGCCGGTTAGGGCCGGGGGATTTTAAGTCCCCTGTGTCTACCAATTCCACCACTCGGGCCGGCGCGCCCGATTCTACCGGCGCCGCGCGCGAGCGCACCAGGCGAGGGAATCGGGAAAACTGGAGGCGGGGGTCGGAATCGAACCGGCGTACACGGCTTTGCAGGCCGCTGCATAACCACTCTGCCACCCCGCCGGGGGATGTTGACCATCGGATGTTGCCCCTCGTTTCCGGGCGGGATCGATGCTACCCGGAATCGAGGCGCGGTGCCTCGGGCCCCGCAATGAAAAAGGGAAGCTGGAAGGCTCCCCTTCGCTTTCCGGGGAGGCCCGCTGGCTGCCCCGATTGTCGCATCTTCCGGGACTTGCCCGGGAGCGGGGGATTATGGACGCTTCGACGATCGGGCGCAAGCTCGCACGCGAGCGGCGGCGACATGCGATGCATGCATCGCGGGCGCGGCACGAGGGCTTGCCGCAAGCAGGCCGGATATCGGTTGACTGGGCGTGAGGGTATCTATACCTTCGCATGGGAGTCGGATTCGGGTGGCCATGCGCGGGGGCTTTCGGGCGCTTGGGCCGCAACAGTTGTCGAACGCCGGCACGATTCATCGGTCATAAAGAAATATGCAGAGGAGATAACGGCATGACGAAACTCGCCAAGACGCGCATCGCATCGACTGTCAAGGCGGCGCTGGGCCGCCGCAAGTTCTTCGGCAAGGCGGCCGCCGGCACCGCCGCGGCGACGGCGGCGGTGGCCTTCCCCGCCATCACCCGCGCCCAGGGCCCGATCAAGTTCCGCTTCCAGAGCACCTGGCCGACCGTCGACATCTTCCATGAGTTCGCCACCGACTTCACCACCAAGGTGAACGACATGGCCGGCGGCGACCTCAACATCGAGATGCTGCCGGCGGGCGCGGTGGTGCCGGCCTTCGGCCTGCTCGATGCCGTCTCCAAGGGCACCCTCGACGGTGGCCATGGCGTGCTCGGCTACAACTACGGCAAGCAGAACGCCCTCGCCCTGTTCTCGTCCGGCCCGGCCTTCGGGATGGACGCCAACATGGTGCTCGCCTGGATCATGTACGGCGGCGGCCAGCAGCTGCTCGAGAAGCTCTATGCCTCCATCGGCGGCAACGTGGTGTCCTTCCTGAGCGGCCCGATGTCGACGCAGCCCCTGGGCTGGTTCAAGCAGCCCATCACCAAGTCGGAAGACCTCAAGGGGGTCAAGTTCCGCACCAACGGGCTGTCCATCGACCTGTTCACCGAGATGGGCGCGGCCGTCAACGCCCTGCCGGGCGGCGAGATCGTCCCCGCGCTCGATCGCGGCCTGCTCGACGGCGCCGAGTTCAACAACCCCAGCTCGGACCGCCTGCTCGGCTTCCCAGACGTCTCCAAGGTCTGCATGCTGCAGGGCTTCCACCAGTCGGCCGAGACATTCGAGATCATCTTCAACAAGGACAAGTACAACGGTCTGCCGCCGACCCTCAAGGCGATCATCGCGAACGCC
>DAIMFM010000026.1:0-10852 GCA_036724585.1 Burkholderiaceae bacterium
GGTCGATATTCTCGGCACCAGCGGTGGCATGCACATCGCCTGGCGGTTGCCGCCGGGCCTTCCCAGCGCGATCGAGATCGAGCGCCGGGCGGGGGCCGCCGGCGTCGGGCTTTACGGCCTGACCACCGGCGGCGCCTGCACCCAAACCGATCATCCCCGCGTCGCCGACACGCTGATCTTCGGCTTCGCGGCACTCTCCGAGGAACGTATTGCGGCGGCAATCGCCATTCTGGCGCGCGTTCTCAACGAGACGCAGCCGGCGGCCGAGCCGATGGTGCCGCCCCGGCGCCGCGGCGGCCTGCGCTTCCTGCTGATGGTCGTGGTGCCGCTGCTGCTCGTCCTGGGCGGCGTCGGCTTCTACCTGCACGGAGGCCGCTACATCGCCACCGAGAACGCCTACGTCAAGGCCGACAAGG
The DNA here is from genome assembly GCA_036724585.1 of Burkholderiaceae bacterium. Classification (GTDB taxonomy): domain Bacteria; phylum Pseudomonadota; class Gammaproteobacteria; order Burkholderiales; family Burkholderiaceae_E; genus JAMLIN01. The sequence continues at coordinate 417 of DAIMFM010000026.1, forward strand.
TGCTGATCGGCACCGAGGTGGCAGGCCGCATCGCGCAGGTGCTGGTGGCCGAGAACGAACCGGTGGTCGCCGGCCAGCCGCTGCTGCGACTCGACCCGGCGCCGTTTCGCATCGCGCTCGAACGGGCCGAGGCGCAACTCTCCCAGGTCCGCACCGACCTGCGGGTCCTCAAGGCCAGCTACCGCGAGAAGCAGGCCTCCCTGGAGATGGCGCGTACCCGCGTCGAGTTCGCCCGGCGCGAGCGGCGCCGTCGCGCGGACCTGCGCGAGCGCAATTTCGTTTCCGCCGCCAGCTTCGACGACGCCAGCCAGGCGCTCGAGCTCGCCCGCCAGCAGGTGGTCGTGGACGAGCGGGACCTCATGCGCATCGCCGAATCGCTCGGTGGCGGCCCCGACGTCGCCATCGAGGAGCATCCGAACTACGTCGCCGCGCTGGCCGAGCGCGACCGCGCGCGGCTGGACCTCGACCGCGTCGAGCTGCGCGCGCCGGTCGCCGGTGTCGCGGTCAACGTGCCCGTCGGGGGCCAGCATGCGGCGCCGGGCCTGGCGGCGCTCGCCCTGGTGGCGAACGGACGCTACTGGATCGAGGCGAACCTCACCGAGACCGACCTGACCCATGTCCAGGTGGGCCAGCCCGTAGCGATCGAGGTCGACACCTATCCGGATCGCCGGCTGCACGGCACCGTCGAGGCCATCAGCCCGGCCACCGGCGCCGAGTTCGCCCTGATCCCGGCGCAGAACGCGACCGGCAACTGGGTGAAGATCGCCCAGCGCGTGCCGGTGCGCATCCGCCTCGACGATGCCGGCGACATGCCGGCCCTGCGTTCCGGCCTGTCCGCCTGGATCGAGATCGACACCGGGCATCGGCGCCGCCTCTTCGGCTACGCCTGGCCGGACGGGCGGTGATCCGGTGAGGGTGGCCCGATGGTGCTGACCCGATGATCGCGGCGGCGCGCGCGGCCGCCTCCAGGGGCGGGGCGGGCAACCGGGCGATGATCACCGTCTCGGTGATGCTCGCGACCATCATGCAGGCGCTCGACACCACGATCGCCAATGTCGCGCTGCCGGAGATGCAGGGAGCCATGGGCGCGACCCAGGACCAGATCGCCTGGGTCCTGACGTCCTACATCGTGGCGGCGGCCATCGTCATGCCGCTGACCGGCTTCGTGGCGGCGCGCATCGGTCGTCGCCGGCTGTTCCTCTGGGCGGTGGCCGGCTTCACCGTGGCGTCGATGCTGTGCGGCGCCGCGCAGGACCTCACGCAGATCGTGGCGTTCCGGCTGCTGCAGGGCGTCTTCGGCGCGAGCCTGGTGCCGCTGTCGCAGTCGGTGCTGCTCGATGCCTACCCGACCGAGAAGCACGGCCAGGCCATGGCGCTGTGGGGCGTGGGCGTCATGATCGGCCCGATCCTCGGGCCGTCGCTCGGCGGCTGGCTGACCGAGTACTACGACTGGCGCTGGGTCTTCTACATCAACCTGCCCTTTGGCCTGATGGCCTGGTTCGGCGTGTCGCTCTTTGTGCGCGAGACGCCGATCGAGCACGACCGCCGCTTCGACCTGCTCGGCTACGCCCTGCTTGCCCTGGCGATCGGCGCGCTGCAGATGATGCTCGACCGCGGCGAGTCGCTGAACTGGTTCGAGCACCACGAGATCGTGATCCTCGCGGCACTGTCGGCGCTCGCCTTCTACCTGTACCTCGCGCATACCTTCACCGCGGAGCGCCCGTTTCTCGATCCGGCGCTCTTTGCCGACCGCAACTTCAGCATCGGCCTGATGTTCGCGTTCGTGACGGGTGTGCTGCTCCTGACCACGCCGGCGCTGCTGCCGCCGTTCATGCAGAACCTGATGGGCTTCCCGGTGCTCGACGTGGGCCTGGTGATGGCGCCGCGCGGCGTCGGGACCATGGTTTCCATGATGATCGTCGGCCGCCTGTCGGGGCGGGTCGATCCGCGTATCCCGGTATTGCTCGGACTCGCGCTCAGCGCGCAATCGCTCTGGGAGATGGCGAACTTCACATCCGACGTCGGCAGCTGGGCGATCGTGCGCACGGGGCTGATCCAGGGCTTCGGCCTCGGTTTCATCTTCGTGCCGCTCACGACGCTGAGCTTCTCGACCCTGCCGGCGCGCCTGCGCAACGAGGGCACCGCGATCTACAGCCTCGCGCGCAACATCGGCAGCAGCATCGGGGTGTCGGCGGTATTCGCCATGCTCTCGCGCAACTCGCAGGCCAACCACGAAGGGCTCGCCAGCTTCGCGACGCCGTTCCATCCGCCGCTCGCGGACGCCATCGCGCGTGGCCTGGTCGACGCTTCGAGCCCGTCGGGCCTTGCCCTGTTCGACGCGCAGGTGACCCACCAGGCGGTGACGATCGCGTTCCTGCAGGATTTCCGCCTGATCATGTGGTTCACGATCGCGGCGATGCCGCTGGTGCTGCTGCTCAGGCCGCAGGGCCGCCCGGCCCACCGCCCGTCGCCCGCGAGCGCGTCGCGGGCCGGCAGCGGGTAGAATGCCTCCTCGCGGGTTCTCAAGAGAGGGCCCGGCGCCACGCGGGCAGCGGCCCGGCCGTTGGCCGCGCCTCCATCGGCCTGACGGCCGAATCGCGCCCCCGCACCTCCGTTTTTCGCGCCTTCGGCGCAGCAGCGTCGGTCGTATACCTGAAAGATCGTAGTGGCCGCCCCACGTGCGGCCGGAAGCCATGTTGGACCCCTCCAGATGAACCGCCTCAAAGCCCTGGTGCGCCGATTCCGCGCGCTGTCCCCCGCCGTCCGCTTCACGCTCCTTGCCCTGCTCGCGGCGCTGCTGGTGGGCGGGCCGACCGCCTGGTACCTGAATGCCGACAGCGCGTACGAGAAGCCGGCGGCGGTCGCGGCCTTCGAGGCGGATCCCGACGCCTGGCTCTCCCACCAGACGACGCCGGACGTCCTGCGCGACGCGCTCGCGGCCGGCCAGGTCGAAGCGATCGGGCTGCCCGGCGCGACACGCGGGCTGGTGCTCTTCACGCTCGCCGACGGCACGCGCGGCGCCACCCGCGCACCGGGCTGCGGCGAGCTGTCATGCGCCGGCACGCTGATCGATTCGCTCGAGCCTCGCAGTGCCGCCGACGGCTTCGCGCTGGTCCACGTGGACATCGACACCCGCTCGGCCGGCGAGAAGGCCGCCGACATCGCCCGCCCGCTGGTGCCGATCGCAGGCCTGCTCGTGGTGATGGGGGTGCTCCTCTTCGTCGTCTCGCGCATGCAGTCGCGCGGCTCGGACGCCGCCACGCTCTCGGAGCGACCCGCGACCCGGTTCGACGAGGTGATCGGCAACGACGAGGCCAAGGCGGCGCTCGCCCGCGTCGGCGCCTTCATGCGCGACCCGCGGCGCTATACCGAAGTCGGCGCGCGCGCGCCGCACGGCGTGCTGCTCGTCGGCCCGCCCGGGACGGGCAAGACGCTGCTCGCGCGCGCGCTCGCCGGCGAGACCGGCGCGAACTTCATCGCGGTCGACGGCTCGTACTTCACCTCGATGTTCTACGGCATGGGCGTGACCAAGGTGCAGACGCTGTTCCGACAGGCGCGCAGGCATGCGCCCTGCGTGCTGTTCATCGACGAGATCGACGGCATCGGCAAGCGCAACACCAGTGGCGACATGCGCGGCGGCGAGGCCGAGATGAACCGGATCATCAACCGCGTGCTGGTCGAGATGGACGGTTTCGCCGCGATGGACAACGTGGTCGTGGTCGCGGCCACCAACAACGAGGAGAACCTCGATCCGGCGATGCGCCGGGCGGGGCGCTTCGACACGACGGTGCGCGTGGCGCTGCCGACGCTGCCCGAGCGGGCGGCGCTCTTCGACCTCTACCTGGCCGGGGTGAAGGCCGCCCCCGGCATCGATACCGCTGTGCTCGCCCGCATGACCAGCGGCGTGTCGCCGGCCGACGTGGCCAACCTGGTCAACAAGGCCGCCTCCAAGGCGGCCGAAACGGGCGCCGCGTCGGTGGACGCCGAGCACCTGATGCAGGCGATCGAGGCGCACACGCTCGGTGGCGAGGTCTCGGCCCGGAAGAACCTGCTGACGGAAGAGACCCGGCGTCGCATCGCCTGGCACGAGGCGGGGCACGCGCTGGTCGGCCACGCCCTGTCCGCGGGGCGCGTCGAGCGGGTGACGATCGAGCCGCGCGGGCAGGCGCTGGGCGTCACCTACATGACGCGCGAGACCGAGGATCCGCTCTATGGCGAGGACGAGATGCGCAATCGGCTCGCGATGATGCTCGGCGGTCGCGAAGCCGAACTGGCCGTGTTCGGCAATGTATCGTCGGGCGCCTCCGACGACCTCAAGCGCGCCTCGGAACTGGCGGTCAGCATGGTCGGTACGCTCGGCTTCTCGCGGACGTTCGGGCTGCTGTCGGTCACCGGCGTGCCGCGCGAACTGCTCGGTCCCGATGTCCAGGCCGCCGTGCTCGACGAAGCCCGCCTGCTTCTCGACGAGAGCCAGCGGCGCTGCCGCCGGGTGCTCGACGAGCAGCGCGCGCGGCTGGATGCGCTGGCGCGCGAGCTGCTCGTCTCGGAAGTCGTCTCGGGCGATGCGCTGCGTGCCCTGCTCGAGGGACCGCTGCGCAGCCCGCAGGGCCGGGCGGCCGAATCCGCGGGCAAGGCCCGGCTCGCCGCCTGATAGCCGCGAAGCGGTTCAGCCGTGCGAATCCACGGGATGCGCGTCCGTCGCATGGGCGGGCAGGCGCAGTTCGAGGCGCGCCTGGCGCATCACCGCGACGCCGGAGCTGATGGCGAGGCTCGCCATCACCAGGGCGACGACGAGGTCGGGCCAGCGGCTGCCCGTGCCGAACACCCCGATCGAGGCGAGCAGCACGGCCAGGTTGCCGAGCGCGTCGTTGCGACTGCATAGCCACACCGAACGCATGTTGGCGTCGCCCTCGCGCCAGGCGAACAGCAGCCAGGCGACGGCGATGTTCGCGACGAGCGCCAGCATGCCGACCACGCCCATGGCCAGCGCCTCGGGCGCCTCGCCGTACAGGGCGGCCCAGGCCGCCCGGGCGACGATGAACGTCCCGAAGGCCGCCATCACCAGGCCCTTGCCCCAGGCCACGCGGGCGCGCCAGGCCAGGCCCATCGAGAGCACCGCGAGCGATATCGCGTAGTTGGCGGAGTCGCCGCCGAAGTCGATCGCATCGGCGAGGAGGGCGACCGAGCCGGAGCCCAGGCCGGCCCCGATCTCGATCGCGAACATCGCGGCGTTGACGACCAGCGCGATCCAGAGCGCCCGGCGAAACCCGGCGCCGCCGGCCGTGCCGGGGTCGTCGTGCGAGTGACAGTGGTGTGCCATGCAAGGATTCCCGAAACTTGATATGGTGCATTCGACACCTTGTAGCGGCTACAAGGTCAAGCCCCGGCCGAATATCCGGGCAGCAAGCGAGGTGATGAGGATGTCGACTGCAAGCCCGACGCCGGCCATGCGGATCGGCCAGCTGGCCGATGCGACCGGCGTCGATACCGAAACCATCCGCTACTACGAGCGCATCGGGATCCTGCCGCCGCCTGCGCGCAGCGCCAATGGCTACCGTGCCTATGGCCCCGCGCAGCTCGAGCGGCTGGCCTTCGTCCGGCACTGTCGCTCGCTCGACATGCCGCTCGAGGAGATCCGCCGCCTGCTCGCATTCGTCGACCGGCCCGAGGCGGATCCCGCGGGCATCGACCGACTGATCGACGAGCAGCTGGAGCGGGTACGCATGCGCCTGGCGAGCCTGCAGGCGCTCGAGCGCCAGCTCGCGCGCCTGCGCGAGCGCTGCGCCGGCGACCACACCGGCGGCGAGTGCGGGATCCTGCACGAGCTCGTCGCGGCCGCCCACGACGAGGCCTGCGCCTGCCACGCGCAGGCGCGCTGAGCGGCCAGCGCACCCGGTCGGGCACTATCGTCATATAGTCAGGTATATGACGATAGTGCCCGCATGATCACGCCCGGCGCCCGGGTGGACGGCGCCCCCGCGCCCGAGCTCCACGGCCTGCTTCGGCGCGCCCGAGGCATCGCCCGCTGGGCGCTTGCCGCCCTCGCGCTGGCCTGCGCCGGCGCCCATGCCAGCGAGGTCCGCGTGGCCGTCGCCACCAATTTCCTCCAGCCAATGCGTGCACTCGCGGCGGACTTCTCGGCCGCAAGCGGCCACGAGGCGCTGGTCTCGGGCGGGTCCACCGGCAAGCTCCATGCGCAGGTCCTGGCCGGCGCCCCCTTCGATGTCCTGCTGGCGGCGGATGCCGACACGCCGCGGCGCCTGGTGGAGGAGGGCCATGGGGTGGCCGGCAGCCGCTTCACCTATGCCGTCGGCCGGCTCGTGCTGTGGAGCGCGGAACCCGGTCGCGTCGACGCCCAGGGGGCGATCCTGGCCTCGGATCGCTACACCCGCCTCGCCATCGCCAACCCCCGGCTCGCGCCCTACGGCGCGGCCGCGCTGGAAGTCCTCGAGGCGCGCGGGCTGCTTGAGGCGGTACGCCCCCGCCTGGTCACCGGCGAAAACATCGGCCAGGCCTACCAGTTCGTGCGGACCGGCAATGCCGAGATCGGCTTCGTGGCGCTTTCCCAGGTCATGGGGCCGGGACAGGAACCGGGCGGCTCCATGTGGCGGGTGCCGCCGGAGCTCCATGCCGAGATCCGCCAGGATGCGGTGCTGCTCGCGCGCGGCAGGGACAACGAGGCGGCCCGGGCGCTGCTCGCCTACCTGCGCACGCCGGCCGCCCGCGCGAAGATCCGCTCCTTCGGCTATGGCCACTGAGCCGCTCCCGCCGCGGGCCGGCGGCGGCCTGCCGGCCGGGCAGCCCCGATGACCGAGGCAGACTGGCTCGCGATGCGCCTGACCGCCGAACTGGCGGCGGTCAGCACCCTGGTGCTGCTGCTCGTGGGCACCCCGATCGCCTGGTGGCTCGCCCGTACCCGCTCGGCCGGCAAGCCCCTGGTGAGCGCGATCGTCGCCATGCCGCTGGTGCTGCCGCCTTCGGTGCTGGGCTTCTACCTGCTCGTGCTGATGGGGCCGGCGGGGCCGGTGGGCCGGCTGCCCGAGGCGCTGGGCCTGGGCCGCCTGCCCTTCACGTTCGAGGGCCTGGTGGTCGGCTCCGTCATCTACTCGCTGCCCTTCGTGGTCCAGCCCATCCAGCAGGCCTTCGAAGCGGTTCCCGAGGCGATGCTGGAGGCGGCCGCCGGCCTGCGCGCCGGCCCCTGGGATCGCTTCCTGACGGTCGCCCTGCCGCTCGCCCGGCCGGGACTGCTCACGGCCGCCGTGCTCGGCTTCGCCCACACGGTCGGCGAGTTCGGCGTGGTGCTCATGATCGGCGGCAACATTCCCGGCGAGACCCGGGTGCTCTCGATCGCGGTCTACGACCACGTCGAGGCGACCGACTTCGCCAGCGCGCACCGGCTGGCCGCGGGCATGGTGGTGTTCGCCCTGCTCGTGCTGCTGGCGCTGTATCGCCTGAACCGCCCGCGCCCGCGCCCGCGCGAGGCGGTCGCCCGATGATCCAGGCCAGCCTCCGGCTCGCGCGCGACGACTTCCGGCTCGAGGTCGACTTCACGGCGCCCGGCGCCGGCATCACCGCGCTGTTCGGGCCCTCGGGCTGCGGCAAGACGACGGTCCTGCGGGCGGCCGCGGGCCTGGTGCGCGCAGGCGGCCGGGTCAGCCTCGGCGACGAGGTCTGGCAGGACGATGCGCGCGGCGTGTTCGTCCCGACGCACGAGCGCTCGATCGGCTACGTCGTGCAGGAATCCACGCTCTTCCCGCACATGACGGTGCGGCGCAACCTGGCCTACGGCCTGCGGCGGGCCGTCGAGCCCCGGCATGGTCGCCGGGTCGACCTCGATGCCCTGGTCCGGCTGCTGGGCATCGGGCACCTGCTCGAGCGACGGCCGGCGACCCTGTCGGGTGGCGAGCGCCAGCGGGCGGCGATCGCCCGGGCGCTGGCGCCGGCGCCGAGGCTGCTCCTGATGGACGAGCCGCTCGCCGCGCTCGATGCCGAGCGCAAGGCCGAGATCCTGCCGTATCTGGAGCGCCTCCACGACCGGCTCGAAACGCCGGTGCTGTACGTGAGCCACTCCATCGACGAGGTCGCGCGGCTGGCCGACCGCGTGCTGCTGATGCGGGACGGCCGCATCGAGGCCGAGGGCGGGATCGAGCTGCTCTCGCGTACCGACCTGTCGACCGGCGCGCGCGACGACGCCGGCGTGGTGATCGATGCGCAGGTCGTCGACCACGACGCCCGCTACGCGCTCAGCCGGATCCGCTGCCCCGGGGCCGAGCTCTGGGTCGGCGCGCTCGATGCGCCGCCGGGCGGCCGGGTGCGGGTGCGCATCATGGCGCGCGATGTGTCGATCGCGCTGGAGCGGCCGCAGCGCACGAGCGTCATCAACGTGCTGCCGGCCACGCTCGAGGAGGCGCGCGAGGAGCGCAGCACGATGCTGCTGCGCCTGGTGGTCGGCCACGAGCCGCCGGACGGCTTCGCCCCGCCGGCGGCGGGACGTACGCGGCTGCTCGCCCGGATCACGCGGCGCAGCTTCGATGCGCTCGGGCTCGCCATCGGCGATCGGGTGCATGCCCAGGTCAAGGGGGTGGCCCTCATGCGCGGCGCGGGGCCCGATCGTTGAGCCGCGAACGCAGGCCGCGCCCCGGGCGCGTGGAACTGGGAGGCGAACTGGTGCTGCGCGTCGACGGCCGTGCGCTCGGCGGGCGCGGGCGGATCGGGCTGCTGCGCGCGGTGGACGACCATGGCTCGATCACCGCCGCCGCCAGGGCGGTCGGGCTGAGCTACAAGGCGGCCTGGGATGCCATCGACACGATGGAGAACCTCGCCGGGGAACCGCTGGTGCTGCGCTCGGCGGGCGGCCGCGGCGGCGGCTCGGCGCGCCTCAGTGCCCGGGGCGCGAGCCTGGTCGATCGCTTCGACCGGCTCGATGCGCTGCACCGGCGCCTGCTGCGCATGCTGGACGAGGCCTCGTCGGGCGGCACCGCAGGCACCGGCGCCGACCCCGAGATCGAACTGCTGCGGAGCATGAGCATGAGGACCAGTGCGAGGAACCAGTTCGCCGGCGTGGTAGCCAGGCTGGCTCGCGGCGCGGTCAACGACGAAGTCGCGATCCGGCTGCCGGGCGGCTCGACCATCGTGGCCACCATCACCCGCGAGAGCACCGGGATGCTCGAGCTCGTCGAGGGCATGCCCGTCCTGGCGCTCGTCGGGGCGAACTCCGTGATCATCGGCACCGGCCTCGAGGGCGCCCGGCTCTCGGCGCGCAACCGCCTCGCCGGCTCGATCGCCAGCATCGAGCGCGGGGCGGTCAATGCCGAGGTGGTGCTCGACATCGACGGGGGCGGGCGAATCGCCGCGACCATCACCCTCGCCAGCGCCGACGACATGGCGCTGGCCGCGGGGACGCGCGCTGTCGCGATGTTCAAGGCCTCCGCGGTGATCGTCGCGGTCGCGCCGTGACCCGCCGTCGCGCCGCAAAGCGCGCTCGCGTCGTAACGCGCGCTCGCGTCGACGCTCGCGTCGCGATCAGGGGCGCATCGTCCGCAGCGCCGTGGCCCACTTCAGCATCTCGTCGAGCAGGACGGTCGCCGACTTGTCGATCAGTTCGTTCGACTGGAACCTGCGGTCGTCGTCGAGCATGCGCGCCACCATCGGCACGGCCACGCCCTCGGTCATCGGCACCATCTTGAGGGTGGTCGCAAGCTGCTTGGCGATCTGTGCGGAACGCAGGCCGCCCGAGACGCCGCCATACGAGACGAAGCCCGCCGGCTTGTAGTTCCATTCCTTGTAGACGTAGTTCAGCGCGTTGTAGAACGTGGGCGGCGGATTGTAGTTGTACTCGGGCAGCACGAAGGCGTAGGCGTCGGCCGAAGCGACACTCGCGGCCCATTTCTTCGTGTGCTCGTGCTGGTACTTCTGGAGCGAGGGATGCTCGGGCTCGTCGTAGACGGGCAGGCGGAAATCCGCGAGGTCGATCGCCTCGACGGAGAAGCCGCCGTGCGCCACAGCGAACTCGTTGAACCATGCGGCGACCGATGGACCGACCCGGCCCGGGCGGGTACTTACGGTGATGACCTGGAGCTTCAGTGCCATGGCGGCTGCACCTCGTTGTCGTTGTGGTGTCGAACCGCGATGGTAGGGCAAGGGGGATGCATGCCGGCCACAAGTCCATGCTCGGCTCGCCGCCGGCCGCGCTTCAGGTGCCGTCGAACGTCAGGCGCCCGGGCCCCACGCGCCCGAGCCCCGGCACGCGCAGCGCGAAATCGTCGAAGTCGAAGCCCGCATTGAGGCCGAGCAGGTTGAGCTCGATCCCTTCGCTGCGGCCGGCGGCGATGCCCACCAGGCCGTGGAAGGAGAGCTGCCAGCCGGTACCGCTCGGGGTGGGTACAAGATAGCGGCCCGCCGGCAGCCAGTCCTTGCCGATCGCGGTGGGCGGCAGG
>DAIMFM010000026.1:10862-13523 GCA_036724585.1 Burkholderiaceae bacterium
AGCTCGGGCACCTGCCGCGCGACCCAGGCGACGAAGGTATTGCTGTTGGGCCCGGGCCAGGCGCGGTACCGGCCGGTGTGCGGATAGCTGGCGACGGCCGCCTCGATGCGGTCGATCATCGCTTCGACGCCGGGGCCGCGATGCTCGGCGAGGATGCCCGGCCGGGCGTCGAACCAGAGGAAGTCGGGCGAGCCGCCCCGCGTGGTGGTCACCACCGAGCGCCCGCGCCGCAGGTTCCATCCCAGCACATGGTGCACGGTGTACTGGTCGGCCCGTTCGCGCTTGGTCGCGATCCAGGTGTGCAGGCCGAAGGCGCCCCGCCAGTTGAAGGCCCGGGCGCCGTAGACCTGCACCACCGCCGCCGGCTCCGAGGCGGGCGCCGGTGCCTGCCCGGTGCTGGCCCGGCTGGCGGCGCTCCAGTGGGCGGCCAGGTCGATGCCGCCGAAGGCCAGGACGGCGAGCGGCCCGCCCAGCAGCAGGACCACGGCCGCGGCCAGGGCCAGGCAGGCCTTCGCGAGGAGCAGGGCGATCTTCGGCAAGGCTTGTCCACATCGTCGTATCGGTTGCCAATTTTGTCATTCATGCACGATTCGTTAGCATGTTCCCTCCAACGCGCGGGTCCGCGGCCGGCGCAGAACGAGCGGAGGAAGCATGTACGACAGACTTGCCCGTCGGCTCGCGACGGCTGCCATCCTCGCGTTCGGCCTGGGCGCTGCGATCGCCGTGGCCGGCCCGCTGGCGGATCGCATCGAAGCCGGCGAACCCATCCGGATCGGTTTCGCGAACGAGGTGCCGTGGGCCTATCCGGGCGAGGGCGGCGAGCCGGCCGGCTTCGTCAACGCCTACGTGATCGGCCTGCTCGCGCACATGGGCTACGACAACGTGGAGCCCGTCGTCACCGAGTGGGGCGGCCTGATCCCCGCGCTGATGGCGAGGCGCGTCGACCTCGTCACCGGCGGCCTGTACATCCTCGAGAGTCGCTGCCGCAACATCGCGTTCTCCGAACCCATGGGCCGTTTCGGCGACGCCTTCATCGTCGCCGCGGGCAACCCCAAGGGCATCGAGACCTACGTCGACATCCGGGAGAAGGGGGCGATCCTCGCCACCGGCGCCGGCTACAACACGGTCGAGGCCGCCAGGCGGCAGGGCGTGCCCGACTCCCATTTTTTTTTGGTGCCGGGGCCCACTGAGATCCTGGCGGCGGTGCGCGCGGGGGGCGCCGACGCCGGGGGCGGCACCTGGTTCACGATGCTCGAGCTGGCCGAGGCCAGCGACGGCGCCGTCGAAGTCACCGATCCCGCCGCGCTGCCCGACTGGACGCTCAACTACGTCGGCATCGGCTTTCGTCCCGCGGACGAGGACTTCCTCGAGGAGTTCAACGCGGCGCAGCGCGAATGGCTCGGCTCCGACGAGATGCTCGCGCTGGTGGCGCCCTACGGCTACGGCAAGGACCAACTGCCCGGCGACGTGACCACCGAGTGGGCGTGCGCCAACCGCTGAAGGCGGGCGTGATCACGGGCCCCGGGGCGTGAGCTACGCCGAGTTCCTGCTGCAGCATGCGCCCCGCTTCGCCGACGGGGTGCTGGTCACGGCGCAGCAGGCCCTGCTCGCCTCCCTGCTCGCGACCGCGATCGCGCTCCTTGCGGGAATGCTGCGGCTCGCGCCGTTCGCACCCCTGCGCTGGGTCGCGGCGACCTACGTCGAGGTCCTGCGGGGCACCTCGCTGCTGGTGCAGCTGTACTGGATCTTCTTCGTCCTGCCGCTGCTGGGCATCTCGCTCGACAAGTTCACCGCCGGCTTCGTCGCCGTCGGCATGAACCTGGGCGCCTACGGCGCCGAGCTCGTGCGGGGCGCCATCCTCGCCGTGCCGCGCGGCCAGTGGGAGGCGGCGCTCGCCCTCAACATGTCCCCGGCGCGCCGGATGCTGCGCATCGTCCTGCCGCAGGCCGTCGCGATCGGCCTGCCGGCGTGGGGCAACCTGATGATCGAGCTGCTCAAGGGCACGGCGCTCGTTTCGCTGATCGCGGTGGCCGACCTGATGTTCGTCGCCAAGCAGATCAACGGATCCACCTTCCTGTCGGCGCAGGCCTTCGGCACCGCGCTGGTCCTGTACTACATCATGGCGCGCTTCGTGCTCACGCCCACGATGCGCACGATCGAGCGCCTGCTGGCCCGGCGCATGGGAAGGGTCGCATGATCGACTGGCGCTGGGATTTCACGCTCGAGATCCTGCCGCGGCTGGCCGTCGCCACCGGCTACACCCTGCTCGCCGCGGGGCTCGGCTACGCGATCGCCCTGGTGCTCGGCCTGGTGCTGGCGGTCGCCCAGCGCACGCCCTGGCGCGTGGCCAATGCCGGCGTGCGCGAGCTGGTGGAGATGGTGCGCTCCACGCCGCTCGTGCTGCAGGTGTTCTTCGTCTTCTACGTCGGGCCGCAGTTCGGGCTGCGGCTGTCGCCCTGGACCGCCGGCATGATCGCGATCGGGCTGCACTACGCCTCCTACCTGTCGGAGGTCTACCGCGGGGCGATCGAAAGCGTCCCGCAGGGGCAATGGGAGGCGGCGAAGTCGCTCAACATCGGGCCGGTGCGGACCTGGAGCGGCATCGTCCTGCCGCAGGCGGTGTCGCCGGCGATCCCCGGCATCGGCAACTATGCCGTGGGC